>JACQFP010000085.1 GCA_016200005.1 Verrucomicrobiota bacterium
GTATGCACGCGAAGAATTGCACCGCGCAAGAATCCCGCAGTCAAAGCCGAATGACCTCGAACGGGCGCGACGCTTTTTGGTTTCTTCCATGATGGCTATCAACGGGGTTTTTGGAGAGGAACGCGGCGGATTTTCGTATTCTGATTCTTACGCCCGCGATGGACGCGAGGCGCGGGTAAATCGCTGGTATAATTTGCCGGAGAGAATTTCCAAAGCTGCCGAGCGGTTGCGCAACGTCCGCGTGGAGAACAAGGACGCCAAAGAGTTGCTAAAACAATATCTCAACCGCCCAGCGACACTGGTTTATTTAGACCCGCCGTATCTGGCGGACCGAACGAACGGCTACAATCACGATGAAAATAATCCTGAATTTCACCGCGCGCTTCTGAAGCTGGCGACTCGCGCCCGTTGCATGATTTTTATCAGCGGATACGCGAACGATTTATACGAGAGCTTCCTGACTCGGAAAGCCGGTTGGAGTCGCAGAACCATTGAAGCGACGACCAGAGATTCATCCGGGCAAATTCACAAACGAACTGAAGTCATCTGGATGAACAAACATTTTCAGAAGGCGCAAATGTCCAGCCAGATTCCGATTGTTCTCACCAGGAAGGAATCAAAACAGAAGAAGTTGAATCCTTCACGAACGAGAGCATGAAAGTAGATGTTGTGTCCTTCAGTTTATCCAACGCGGCATTTTTATGGCGTAGTGAGCCAAAAGTAAGTGTTAACCGATGGAGGGCGAACGTGGTAATTCCTTTAGCCGCTTTCAGTTTGCTTATGCCGCGGGAAACTCGTAAGCTTTTTCAGAACAATTGAAATCTTAACCCGAAAAACTATGGCCGACAAAAACAGCAAACAGCCCGAAACCGTCCCCGGCAAATGGTATGTCGATCAGACCTGCGTCCCGTGCAGCGTCTGTCTGGAAGAGGCACCGACGCTGCTCAAGTTCAACGACGACCAGACGCACGTTTTTTTCATGAAGCAGCCGACCAGCCCGGAAGAGGAAGCCGCCGCGCAAAAGGCCTTGGAGATTTGCCCAACGGGCTCCATTGGAAACGACGGGGAGTAAATTGTTCGACATTGGCTGATTCATTTTCTGTCTGCTCGTGAAACAGACTGTTACTTCCTCGGTTTTGATCGTCGAAACGCTGCTCTTGGCGCTTCTGTCCGGCGGTTGCGCTTTCAGTCGCGCTTGGAACGCGGCGGCAACCACAGCCACTCCCACCGCCGACATTCAAGGGCGCTGGCGGGGCACGTGGGCCAGTGAGGTGAGCGCTCACACCGGCAAGCTGCGTTGCATCATTACCAAGCAGGATGATGGGAAATACCAGGCGCGTTATCACGCCAACTACCGCAAGATTTTGAGCTTCAGCTACACGGTCACGCTGGATGCAACCTACACCAACGGCATTTACAAATTCAGCGGCGACGCCGACCTCGGCTGGGCGGGCGGCGTTTATCATTACGCGGGACAGGCCAACACCACCAACTTTTACTCCACCTACCAGTCAAGGAACGACCACGGCATTTTTCAAATGCGCCGGCCGGAATAACCACGGCTTGATTGCACACCCCGGTTTGCCAAAAGTAATATCCGGTTAGAAAGACGCCCACCACCCCAGTGCCTGACCGGTTTTGGGATTGTTCCCCAAGGAGGGACGCTGGCACACAAGTCGCCGCAGCCGGGCGAGAACGTCTGCGCCTGTCCAGCGTGTGATCTTTCGGGTAAAGGGGCTTTGGTTCACTCCATCGCGACCGGCCGGCGGGAGGCCTTTTTGTCGGCGTGATGCGATTTGTCGGCGAGCAACCGGTTTTTCGCGCGGCGCGAGCGTTTGCGTTTCTGGCGGCGGATCTTTTCGATGCGGAAACGCTCGGCAGCCACGAAGCCGCGTTGCAGTGCTTCAATCTTGTCGAGCAACAGGCGACGGGCGATGAAGCGGTTGAGTCCCTGCTGGCGCGTGGCCTGACATTTGACCTGCACACAGGTCGGACGGTGGAGCAGCATCACGCAGGTGGAGGTCTTGTTGACGTTCTGCCCGCCGTGGCCGCCGGAGCGGACGAAGGTTTCTTCGATGTCGGCTTCGCGCACGCCCAACGCAACCATGCGTTGTGCAAGTTGGGCTTGCTTCTCCTGACTTACAGCGAACGCGCTCATGGCGCGACCGTAGCAGGTGGAGTGTCTTGGTTGCAACGTGAATGGCGATTAATCGAAGGAGCGCGGACAGTTTCGTCCGCGCGAAAACATTTGTGTGACTGGAACTCGCGGACAAGGCTGGCCGCGCTCCCCAAAAATCCTCGCGCGCCGAATTACTTGCTCTCCGGCTTAGGCTCGTCGGTCTTGGTGTCGTCCTTCTTCGGCTCTTCCTTCTTTTCAACCATCAGCGCCGAGCGATCTTTCAACAACGGTTCGACCGTCCAACTGGAAACCTGATAAGTCCATTTCTCGAATTGCTTTTCCTGCTTCAATTTGTCTTCCAGCTTCTTTTGGTTGTCTTTGAATTCCTTGTCGAGTTTTTCCTTGGCTTCCGGTTTTTCATCCTTGCCGGGCGTTCGTTCCTTGGGGAGGTTGGCGTTCACGGTCATGGCCAGGTGATAATTCTCGTCGCCCGGCTTTTTGCCAACCTTGAGCGTATAGGTGAAGTTGTTGAACGTGTCGACGGTCACCACGAATGGTTTGTCCATGCCGAGGTCTTCAGGCTTGGCGCCGGGCAGGGCGACGTCGTTGAAACTCGGCGAATAAAGCGGGCTGGGCACGGCGGAAACCTTGGAGGAATCGAGCTTTTCGTCCGGCTTCGCGTCGGCCAGTTTCCATTCGTTGGTTTCGGACTCCCGCGAGATGGTCCAGGAATTGGTGGCATTGGTTGAAACGAGTGAAATGGACCCGATCTTCTCCACTTTGAAGAAATCCTTGTTCAACCATTGCTCCGGCTTGGCTTCGACATTCGAAAGCGGTTCGCGGACCAGCGCGACGCTTTGCGGGTTGTTGGCAAGCATCACGAAGCGGCCATCCGGCCAGCCCCCGCCGCCAAATCCCGAGGTGTCCGAGCTTTCCTTCATCGACTTCTTGCCCAGCAACAACGCGTTGAGCGTTTTGTCATCCTTGTCCTTAAACTCCACGAGTGTGCCGGTGTTGGTGCCCTGGCCAGGCGGGACCAGCTCCAACCGCGCGAGTTGGGCCACCGCAGCCTTGACGGGCCGCGTCACTTTCAGTTCCCAGATTTTCTTGAGCAGATCGCTGATGTCGTTGAAATTGGCGGGGTAGTCGCCCCGTTCGCGCACCGTCCACTGATCGTTTTTCTTGACCAGGTTCAACTCGGCATTCGGCTGCTTGATGACAACGTGGGCCACATCGTTCAATGGAAAATTCTGGATGACCTTCTGGCCCATGCGTTGATCGCCGGCTTCCCACGATTGCTTGTTTCGTTTCAGCAACAGCAGGCTGGCGCCGCCGATGACCACGAATAGAATGATGATCAGTTGAAGTTGTTTCCGGTTCATTTTGCCTTGGCGCGTTGTCGCTTGAAAAATGCCGAAGTCAGGCCCGCCAGGATCACCACAGCCGGCATGGCGCCGATGTTGAGCACCTTGGTCCAGAATTCCAGCGAGTCGATGTCGCGGCGCAAATTCTTCCGCACTTCCTTCAATTCCTTTTTGGTGTTGGCTTCCTCGTGTTTGAACTTCTCCAATTCCTGCTGTTGCTCCGGCGACAGAATGAAACGCTGGCCGCCCTCCTTCTTGCTTTGCAATTCATTGAGGCGCTTCTGCGTGTCGGCCAGTTTGGCTTCGATCTCCTTGAGCTTGCTTTGATACGCCTCCTGCGCGCTGGCCTGCATCTCGGCGACGACGGTGAAGGGGCGGTTTATGGCCGCGCGGCTGCGAACGCCAATGAGGTTGCTGTCACCGGTCATTTGCTCGACGAGGTTCTGCACAAAATTCAAATTGCCGTTGCGCGGAATGACGATGCGCTGTCCGAGGATGTCTTGCACCTGAACACTGAACTGGTCATAAAGCAGGTCGGTGTCGCCCACGAGGACAACGACATTTTCGCTCTTTGTTTCCTTCAACGTGTCCGCTGGTTTTGTCTCCGGCTTTTTCTCGGCTTCGGTTTTGTCGTCTTTTTTCTCTTCATCTTTTGGCGGGCCATCGGGAAAAGCAGTCTTGAATTTTCCCTTGAGCCGGATCGCCAGTGGATAGGCGGTGCCGGACGGCTTGAATTCTTTGGCGATGGTTTCACCTGAGAATGAAGCGGTCATGCCATCGACGAGTTGCGATTGCGTCGTCGTTTTCAAGAGCACCGTCTCCGTCAATCCCGCCATCGGCGTGCCACTGAACGTGCCGGCGAAGGGCAGCAACAGGTTGTCGATCTGACTGGTCACGACATCGTCGGCGTTGATGCCCTGCGAGTTCATGAACAAGAACGCCGGCATCAGTTGCGGCGCGCCGCCGCGCTGCATGCTCAATTCGCGGGCGTAATTCATGTCCGCCACCACCTTGCTCGTATCAAACTGAATCCCCCACGCTTTCAAAAGTTTGTCCAGCGACGACGGCCCGCCCGGCATGTTCGCCATCATCGGATTGGAAGGATTCGCCGGGCGATCCACCAGCGACATCGCATCCAGAAACGCGATGAGCTTGCCGCCGCGCATGATAAACTGATCGATGGCGTACTGTGCTTTGTCGGAAATGCTTTTGGGATGAACGACCACCAGCAACTTGACCTCGTCAGGAATCTTTTCGCCGTCCATCGACACTTGTTTAATATCAAAATCGCTCTGCAGTTCGGAGATGAACACCCACGGCTGCTGACCCTGCTGCCCCATGCGCATCATCATCGGGTTCATGGGCTGACCGAACACCGGCAGCGAAGCCATGACGCCGACGACGGGTTTCTCCGTGGTGATCACTCGTGAAATGGCGCGGGCGATGTCGTATTCCATCAACTTTTCGCGCTCTGGCGCAAAGAAGGGAATGGCCACTTTTTGGTCGAGGTAACTGACGGCCAGGCCGAGATAAACTGATTCACCGGTCGGCAGCATTTGACCCTCCACGCCGTCGAGCCGGGCCGAATCCTCGGCGTCGGAATCCGGTTCCGGATTGAGTTTCTTGATCTCGATTTTGCCCTTGCCGTTTTGCTGGAATTCGCTGAGCAAATCCTCCACGCGTTGGGCATAAGTTTTCAGATTTTCCGGCATCTCCTTGGCACCTTGGGTGACGTAGAGACGGACTTCCACCGGGCCGTCGAGCCGATTCAGAATCGCCTTCGTGCCCGGTGACAACGTGTAAACCTTGTCGTGGGTCAGGTCGATGCGCTGCTTGAATGCGCTGGCGACATAATTAAATGCCACCACAACCACAAGCATGATTCCGACACCGGCAACCGAATATAAAAGTGTTTCGACTTGTTTCTTTTTCATCAGCCTTCGAGAAATTGTTTCAATGTCCGGAGCGCAAATTGCGCAGAATCACGCCGGTGGCAAAGAGCGAGAACCCGATGATCGACAAGAAGAAGAGTAGGTCTCGCGAATCCAGCACCCCGCGTTGAAACCCTTCAAAATGCGGAATGACGCTCAACGCCGCCACCGTTTCGACCAGCCGGGCGGGCGCCCAACGCACGAGCAAATCCGTCACCGGCGGCCAGCCCGCCAGGATGAGGAATAAACAAATCACCACCGAGAGAATGAAGCTGATGACCTGGTTGCGCGTCATCGCCGAGGTCATGGAACTCACGGCCAGGTACGAGCCTGCCAAAAGCAGACTGCCGACGTAACCGCAAAAGATGACGCCGTTGTCGGCGTGGCCGAGATAATTGACCGTGATGATCACCGGAAAGGTCAGCACCATCGCCAGCGTCAGAAACAGCCATGAGGCAAGGAACTTTCCGACAATCGCCTGCCATGCCGTCACGGGCATCGTCAACAGAAGTTCCATCGTGCCTTGCCGCCGTTCCTCCGACCACAAACGCATTCCCACGGCTGGCACGAGGAAGAGACTCAGCCACGGTTGCCACATAAAAAATGAAATCAGCGACGCTTCGCGCCGCTCAAAAAATCCACCCAGCATGAACGTGAAAAAACCGGCCAGCAGCAGAAAGATGACGATGAAAACGTAAGCCACCGGCGAGGCGAAGTAGCCGGCCAGTTCGCGCTTGGCGATGGTTTTGATGTTGCTACACGCGTTCATGGCTGCGCCTCCTTCGCGGTTTCCGGCAGCGTGATGCTGCGGAACACTTCATCCAATCGTCCCTCTTCGGTGTGCAATTCTTCGATCCTCCAATTCTCCCGCGCGGCCAGGTCGCCGATGCTGCGCGCCAGTTCGCCATTGCGGCTATCCTTCCGCGGCAATACTCGCGCCGAGACCCCCGAAGCATCTTCCTTGAGGACAGTCGTTTTTCGAGCGCCAGAAATTTGGGCAAGTTTTTGACTCAGTGTCGGTCCATTCAGCCCGCTAACACGCAAGGTCACCGCGCCGGCTGACTCCGCGCGTTGCATCAGTTCCGTCGGTGTGCCGTTGGCAACGATTTTTCCGCGATCGATAATGATGACCCGCGAGCAAACCGCTTCGACTTCCTCCAAAATGTGCGTGGAAAAAACAATCGCCTTCTTCTCGCCCATCCGCCGGATGATGTTCCGTACCTCCTGCTTTTGATTAGGGTCCAAGCCATCGGTTGGCTCGTCCATGATCAAAACATCCGGGTCGTGAATGATCGATTGAGCGAAACAAGTGCGATGACGGTAACCTTTGGAAAGCGTATCGACGCTCTGGTGCAGCACCGAATCCAGGAAACACATTTCCACGACCCGATCAACCGCCTTACCTTTTTCTCCGCCGCGCAGACCGCGGATTTCAGCACAAAAACCCAAGAATCCGTGCACCGTCATGTCTGTATAGGCCGGGGCATTCTCGGGGAGATAGCCGATAAGGCGCTTGGCCGGTATCGGATTCTCCACCATGTTAAAATTACCCACGGTGATCGAGCCCGCCGAAGGCGGAATGAACCCGGTGACCATTCTCATGGTGGTGGATTTTCCCGCGCCGTTCGGCCCTAGAAAGCCGAGCACTTCGCCGCGTTCCACCGAAAACGAAACGCCATCCACTGCCTTTTTGAGTCCGAACGACTTCGCCAAATCCTGAACTTTAATCATGCTGCTTGCCCAATTCTGCTTTGAAATGAGGTGTCGAAATACTCATTTCCGGCGCAAATGTAAACTAATTTTTCACAATATTGTCTTTATCAGCGGTGTCCCTTACACTGCTCACAAGCTATCGACCACTTTGACAGTTTTAAGGCAAGATGTTCAAAAATAATCGCGCCGCCCAGCTCCGGATTCGCAACGACCGAGGTAACGCGGCCCACTCCGCGCAGCCGCCGACGCGAGGAGGTGGATTCCTGTCTGTCCGCCTCCCCACCCCGGCTACAAACAGACCGGCATGGACGAACCGATGATCGATTTGCAGAGCGACCATTACTTCATGGGCGAGGCGTTGCGTCAGGCGGCGCGCGCGTACGAAGCGGAGGAAGTTCCCGTTGGCGCGGTGGTCGTGCGGGAGGGACGCATCATCGCCCGGGCCTTCAACCAGGTAGAGTTGTTGAAAGACGCGACCGCCCACGCGGAGATGCTGGTTTTGACGCAGGCTGAACAATCCTTGGGTGACTGGCGGTTGACCGATTGCACACTTTACGTCACCAAAGAACCTTGCCCCATGTGCGCCGGAGCCATCGTTCACGTCCGCCTGGCGCGCGTGGTCTTCGGCGCGAGTGATCCCAAAGGCGGTGCGGCGGGTGGGGTGTTGAACCTGTTGCAATACCCTTCGCTGAACCATCAATGCGCTATCACCTCAGGGGTGCGCGAAGCCGAATGCCGTTCGCTTCTGCAAACATTTTTCGCCGAGCAACGAGAAAAGCAGAAAGCCCCAAACCCCTCATCTGGAGCGGGACTCAACTGACCGCCAGCAACGAGACTTTCTCATTCTTCTCGTTGCGGGCGATGCCTTGAGCGCGCGGGTCGAGAGTCGGTTTCCCGTCCACGTAAAACTGGTAATGATGGTGTCCATGACTCATCGGGATCTGGACCAGCCAGGCCCCGTCTGGCTGGCGCTTCATCGGATGGGCAGTGGTATCCCACTCGTTAAAATCACCGACCAACGATACGTGCCTGGCTTCCGGAGCGACACAGATGAAATTGATTGGCTTGGCCATTTTCTTCGCCGAATAGCGATGCAACGACCCGACGGAGTACGTGTTTGAACGATGCATTTTACAACATTTTCCTTTTCTTAAGCTAACTCAACTTGCGAAAACCTTACGTTATTTTTTTCGCGCCCGCAGAAAAAAGCAAAAGGCCCAGGTACAAGCAAGCGCAAAGGATGCAAAAGTTGAATTCCCACGAGTCGGTCACATTTGCTTTCTGACAAAACCGGCCCCGGATGAAATTGGGTTGGACAAACTTCACGGCGGCCGACTAATTTCGCCGCGCATGGTGAAGATCGTGACAACGCCGGAGTGGGACACGCTCCTGAGTGCCCACCACCTCAACACCGTGGCCGGCGTTTATGCGTTGAACGACGACGCGCAGGTCATCAAGCGCAGCGACAGCAGCGAAGTGCGGCGGGCAGCGTTGCCGCACGGCACCCAGGTTCACACCCTCATCATCAAAAAGTATTGGGTCACGAAAACCTCGCAACTTTGGAGCGGCTTCTGGCGCGGCACTTTTCTGGGCCGTTCGAAGGTGCGGCGGGAGTTTGAAAATCTTGAGCGACTGCGCGTCTGGGGATTGGACGCGCCCGCGCCGGTGGCTTACGGAGAAGAGCGCCGCGCCCGGTGGCTGCGGCGCGCGTTTCTTATCAGCGAATGTGTCGCCGAGCCGCTCCCGCTGGACTTGTTCATCCGGGACCATCTGCCTTCCTTGCCGGATGCGGAGCGGGGAAGGATGCGTCGTGAATTGATCCAACGGCTGGCTGACTATACCAAGCGGCTACACACCCACCACTTTGTGCACCACGATTATTTCTGGCGAAACATCATTCTGTCGGGTAAACGCCTCACGCGCTTTTTCCTGATCGACGCGCACAAAGGCCGCGTCTGGCCATCGTGGGCAGCGCAGGCCAGTCGCGCCAAAGACCTCGCCACGTTGGACACCCCGGCGACGCACTTTTTCCGGCGGACGGAACGGTTGCGCTTCTTTCTCCGGTACGTTGGGCACGATTCATTGACGAAGGAGGACAAGAAACTGCTTCGCCGCGCCTTAAGAATCGCGTCCCCGCTGCGGGAGCGTCAATACCGCCGCGTTGAACGGGCGCAACGTCTCACCGCACGAGAACGCGGATGAACAGGCTCGCTTTGCCGGAAAGGCTCAACGACCCTCAAAACGTAAAGGACTGGCCGAGCACTTTTCCGGCAACGGCATCAAGCACCGCCGCGCTGCCGCCGGTGAGCAAGCCGAGTTTGGAACCCGTGGCGTCATCCGCGCCGTTGACGGTGCCCTTGAGTTTGATCTTGGACATGTCGGTGGTGCCTGAGTAGCTGCCGTTCAAATCAAACGGGAGCATTCTGCCATTGGAAAGCGTTATGGACGCCGTGCCGTCAAGCTTGGTGCCGGTGGGCATGATGTCGAGTGCGAGCGTCCAGCTCCCATCCATTCCGGCAGGCACGGGGAACGCAATATCCTCATCAATGGGGGCGCTGCCAAGTCCGGAAGCACTGGCCTTGCCCTTGGCGTGGCCAACAAGCATCTTGGTGCTCGCATCAATCACCAGTGCATACTTGATGCTGGCGGAATAAGAGCGCGGCGCGCCTTCAATAGTGCCTGTCCCCCTTACGCTGACGGTAGCCGAGACGACGCCGACACCGTTTAACGTCTTCACTGAGCCTTTCACCGTATAAGTACCGGTCACCATGTCCGTGCCAATCGTGACGGTGGTCGATCCCGTACCGGACAGCTTTCCTTTTGCGTCTTGCGCAATGTTGATGTCAAACTCCAGATCAATCGAACCGCTGCCACCGGTGTCAATGTCTTGCCGCACATGATAGGGTCCGGCGATATCCCACAACTTCGGAGTGGTGAAGGTCGGGTAGGAATACATGCCCGAAGGGCCGGCAGCAACGCCGCACCAGACCGATGCAAGACTGAAGCAAATCGCGACAAGCAGAACCGGATGTCTTGGGTAGATAGATGTTTTCATAGTAACTTCCACTGGTTGGTTTTTGTTTTTTGACTCACTTAAGCATGACCGCGGAGATAAGATTGTCAATTCAATAGACCCGTTTACCAACAAACGTCCAGTATTTGCCAAGAAACGTGGGGCCACACTCCGCTGCCCCACTAGATTGAGCGCAGCTATGCGACCACTATCCTTGAAGGAATGAGGGAACAGATGCTCGCATTTGTGTTATTGCCACCAGCCATCAGGAAACGTTGGGTGAGTACGGGACTGGTTTCCTGAAGGATGGCGCAAGTTTCAAACACATGGCTCGGACTGTTTGCGACTGAGATGCAACCGTATGGAAAGCGCCGCGTTGGTAAGCGTGGGCAACTGCATGAGTGAGGACTCTCCGAACTCCGATGGCTCCTCACCATTTCGTTTCATCGGCCTGGATGCCGGTGCGGAGACGCTCAAACTAGTCGAGCTCCATCAAACCCCGCAGGGCTTCAAAGTCGTGCGCCGCCGCGTTATCGAGCACGGTAAGAGACCGGGGCCTGTCCTCGTGGAAGAATTGAAATCCTGGGACTGGCCGTCGGTCAAAGGCGCGGCGGTTAGCGGACGATTCGCGCAGCAGTTCCGCCTGCCACAAGTGCCGGTCAAGCAGGCGCAATTGCGTGGCTTCCGATTCAATCGCGGCGATTGTCCCGCAACCATCATTTCCATCGGCAGCCACGGCTTTTCAGTCCTGGAATTGCGCGAAAACGGCCTCATTATGTTTCGCGAAAACAGCCGTTGCTCGCAAGGCACGGGGAATTTTCTCCGCCAGCTCATCGAGCGCTTTTCGCTGACCGTGGAAGAGGCCAGCCGGCTTTGCGCGGACGTTGCCAACCCCGCGCCGCTTTCCGGTCGCTGCCCGGTGATTCTGAAAACGGACATGACGCACCTTGCCAACAAGGGTGAGGACCGCGCGCGGATCCTTGCGGGATTGTTCGACGCGGTATGCGAAAACGTGCTCGTGCTCGTGAAGCCTGGTGTCAGCCCGGCGGACGTGCTGCTCATCGGTGGCGTGAGCCGCGCGCCGCGGGTCCGTCGCGTCTTTGGTGATTCTCTTGCCCGGAACGGCATGAACCTCCTGACGCTGGAGGGTGACGAGGCACTTTGCCTTGAAGCGCTGGGAAGCGCGCTCGTGGCAACGGAGTCATCCACGCCTCTGGCATCGCTCGACCAATTGCTCTTGCCGCCGCGCGAAATGAAGCTCGAACCGTTGGCCGGACTCGGCGAATCGCTCAGTTCTGTCCGACGCATGGCTGCCCGGCCTTGGGCGTGTGTAACCGGTGACACGCAGCGCGTGATTCTAGGATTCGACATCGGCTCAACCGGCTCGAAAGTGGTGGCCATGGACGCAGACTCAAGCGAGACCCTTTGGGAAGCCTATCGCCAGACACTTGGCGATCCCGTGGGCGCGGCGCAAGGGTTGATGCACAGTTATGTCGCCGGGCCGGTTGGCCACAAGCATCCCATCGCGTTTGGCGTTACCGGAAGCGGACGCGAAATTGCCGGGTCGCTGCTCACCTCGTGTTACGGCAAGAACACCGTGTTCGTCCTCAACGAAATCGTGGCGCATGCAACGGGCGCGCTGCATTTCGATCCGCGAGTGGACACAATCTTTGAGATTGGTGGACAGGATGCGAAATACATCCGGCTCAACGCGGGACGGATCGTGGACTGTGCGATGAACGAAGCGTGCAGCGCGGGCACGGGTTCATTCATCGAGGAACAGGGCCGGAAATTTGCCGGCATGAGTGAGGTGCGCGAACTCGGCCGCGCCGGAGTGGAAGCTGCCCGCGGCGTGTCTCTGGGCCAGCATTGCTCCGTGTTCATGGCCGAGGTGATCGACGAAGCAGTGGGCGCGGGCATCGAACAATCGGCCATCATTTCGGGTCTGTACGATTCGATCATCAAGAACTACCTCAACCGCGTGAAGGGCAACCGCTCCGTGGGCCAGGTGATTTTCTGCCAGGGCATGCCGTTCGCGGCGGACGCGCTGGCGGCTGCAGTTGCACGGCAGACCGGGAGCGAAGTCATCATCCCGCCGAACCCGGGAACCGTTGGTGCGTTGGGCATTGCGTTGCTGGCGGCGCGGGAATTGCCGCTGGCAAAACTTGCGCCGCTGACTCCCGAACGGTTCCTTGGTGCGAGCGTCGAGGCGAAGACAACATTTGTTTGTGGCGCAAGCCGCGGCTGTGGCGGCGCCGGGAACAAGTGCCGCATCGATAATCTTTGCACCGTGGTCGCCGGCGAGCGGCAGCGTTTTACATGGGGCGGCGGCTGTTCGTTGCACGACCAAGGCACGCGAAAGAGGAAACTGCCCGATCTCGCGCCCGATCCGTTCCGCGAACGTGAGGAACTTCTGCGCAAACTCACTGCGCCGTTCGCCGAATCGCGCGGGCAACAGCGGATCGCGCTGACGGATGAATTCATGTTGAAGGGATTATTCCCGTTCTTCTCCGCGTTTCTCCATGCGGCGGGGTTTGATTTGCTGATCTTTCACGACGGCGATCACACCGCGCTCAAACGCGGCATCCAATCGGGCAATGTGCCGTTCTGCGCGCCGATGCAGTTGTTCAACGGTGTCACGGAGCGCATGGCGGCGACTGGCGCGGACCTGCTGTTTGTGCCGATGCTGCGCAGCGTTCCCCGGGCGGACGGACAGCGCTTTTCAGTGGTATGCCCGGTGGTGCAATCCTCGCCGGACATTGTGCGGTGGGGCGTGAATCACACTAAACCCGCGCCCCGTATCATCTCGCCGGTCGTCAATCTTGCGCAAGGCAACTTTGAATCGGAACCGTTTCTCGAAAGCTGTCGGCGGATGGGACAAGAACTGGGGTTGCGGGGGCATGAGTGGAAAGGGGCTTGGCTGGCTGGCGTCCAATTACAAAAGCAGTTCGACGAGGAATGTGGAGCGATCGGACGTCGCACTCTGGAGTTTTGCCAGGCGCACGATATTGTGCCGGTGGTCGTGTTGGGTCGCGCCTATACGATTTACAACAAGGTGCTCAACTCGAACGTGCCCGCGATTCTCCGCGAACAGGGCGCCATCGGCGTTCCGGTGGATTGCTATCCGCTCGAAGCCGATACGCCGGTGTTTACGGACATGTATTGGGGTTACGGCCAAAACATTCTGCGCGCGGCGCATCAGGTGCGGCGCACGCCGGGCGTGTATTCACTTTATTGTAGCAATTATTCCTGCGGGCCGGACAGCTTCAACCTGCACTTCGCCGCCTATATCATGGAGGGAAAGCCGTTTGCGATCATCGAAACGGATGGACATTCGGGTGACGCCGGCACGAAAACGCGCGTGGAAGCGTTTCTGCACTGCGTGGACGAAGGTCGGCGTAGCCCGGGCATGGGGACGCGCCTGAACGATTTCACCCGGATGCAATTCAGCGGGGCGCAGTTGAAGCATCTCCGCGCACGAACCGGTGATGCCGAAAACACACTCGTGCCTTACTTTGGAATCTCCTCGGAAATTGCGGCTGCCGTGCTTCGTGGGCTCGGTCTCAAAGCTGAGCCGCTGCCGGCGCCCGACAATACCGCGTTGCTCCTTGGCCGCCGCTACACCTCCGGCAAGGAATGCCTGCCCATGGCGCTGACCCTGGGCTCCTTGTTGAAACGGATTGAACAAGGTGGCGCGGAGGAAAAGTTCATCTACCTGATGCCCAGCGCGAACGGCCCGTGCCGATTCGGTATCTACAATCTCCTGAACCGAATTGTGTTCGAGCGGCTGGGTTTGCAGGATCGCGTCCGCATTTGGTCGCCGAACGACGCCGGCTACTTCGATGATTTCCCACCCGGGACGGAGATGCTTCTCCTCGCGGGTATCACCGCAAGCGACTTGCTTTACCAAGCGTTGCTTGACACGCGACCTACTGAGCGCGTGCCGGGCGCAACCGAAAAGATTTTTGCGCAATACAAGGCGCAGTTGTGCCAGGTTCTTGAAGGCGCGGCGCGGTCTGATCTTGCGCTGGCGCCGGCACTCTGGGAGGTGGTGAGCGGAAACTTATTTGGCCTCCGACGATTGTTAAGGAACGCCGCCGCTGAATTCGTTGCAGTGCGCGGGCCGGGCGAAAAGCCGCTCATCGAACTGGCCGGTGAGATTTACCTTCGCTCCGTCGAATACAGCAATGACTTCCTCATCGACAAGCTTGAGGCGCGCGGTTTGCGGGTGTGGCTTTCGCCCAAAGCGGAGTGGTTGGATTACTGCGGGCACGTCGCGCGACGGCAGGAAGGGCGGAATCGTTTCGCCGACCGCTTCAGTCACCTCGTGCAAAAACGCATTGAAGCAACCCTCTTCGCGGCGTTGGGTCCGCGTCTCGCCTGGCCCAAGCCTCCGACCACTGAGGACGTGTTGCATGCCGTGCGTCCGTACATCAACGACGCACTGGAAGGCGAAGCCGTGCTGACCGTCGGCGCGCCGCTTTGCGAGTGGCGACACCGGCACATCGATGCCGTGGTGAGCGTTGGCCCGCTGGAGTGCATGCCCACGAAGATTGCCGAAGCCCAGTTCCACCACGTGGCGGAACACGAAGGATTGTTGAGCCTGACGCTCTCATTCAACGGCGACCCGATCAATACCGAGCCACTGGACAACTTCGCCTTCGAGGTCCACGCCCGCTTTCAGCAACGCAAAGTCCTTCAACCTTGCCAGGTGTGATCGTCGGTTTACCCGGCGATGCCCCTGCACCGGGAGCGGTCCGCCAGATTGTTGCTGGATTCCCGCACAAGGGAATGTGACCTCAAGAATCCGGTGGACAGAAACCACCCCGCCCCAAATAATCGGCCCGGCTTCACGAGAAGCTTCCGGCCCGATGATCCAACATCACACGATTCCGCTCGACGACGGCAAGGTGCTGGCGTTCGAGTCCTTCGTGCCGGTGCTGCGGGCCAACGGACTCGACACGTTTGAAAGAGTCATGGCGGAGCAATCCGGAGCGGTCGTCCGCGCCGTGCCGGGACGCTCCACCGTGCAGCTTCAACTCGCCGAGGGTCACGGACCCCCACTCGTCTGTTATCTAAAACGTTACGAAACCGGCTACCTCTCGCGCTGGAAGTTTTTCTGGCGCGCCATCCACTGGCCCGGCGCCGACGATGAAGCCGCGCGCGAATGTCAAAAAATCCTGTTACTCCGCCAGCACGGGTTTCTTACGGCCGCGCCCGTGGCCCTGGGACAACGCCGATGTTGTGGTGTAGTGACCGCCAGTTTCTTGTTGCAACAGGAAATTGTCGGCGGCGCGCCGGCTGATGAATTTATCTTGCAACGGCTGCGCGGCGCTCCGCCGCGACGCAAGTGGCAATTGCTGGAGCGCATCGGCAAACTGGCCGCGGCATTTCATGGCGCGGGCTTCATTCACAAGGACCTTTATCTGAAACATATTTTCGTCGTGGAGCGCGGTGACACGATGGACTTGTTCTTGATCGATTTGCAGCGCGTGGTTGGTCCGCGACGGCATCGTTGGCGTTGGTATTTGAAAGACCTTGGCGCGCTGGCTCACTCAGCGTTGTTCCAAACCCGGCTTTCCCGGACTAACCTGCTGCGGCTTTACATTGCTTACACCGGCGTAAAGAAACTGCGGCGCGAAGATCGGGAAATGATTTCAAAAATTTTGCGGCGAGTGCGCCAGTTTCAGAAACGCCTGCCGAAATATCGTCGCATCTGGAATGCGCCGCCGCCATCGCTGCTCAGTTAGAACTCGAAGCCGCGATGGAATGCCCCACTTGTCCTTTATTAGCGCTCGCCAAGGAGCACGGGCAATAATTTTTCAAAGGATCCATCGCCGCCAGTTGTCGAATCAGGTAAAAGGGCGCCGGATGGCCGCGACGAACGATGAGAAGGACTGGATTTTGCGAAGCCAGAACGGCGATCACGAAGCTTTTGAAGCATTGGTTAGAAGTTATCAGCGCATGATACACGCGCTCACATTTCGTATGACCGGTTCGATGGCGGACGCCGAAGATCTGGCGCAAGAGACTTTTTGCCAGGCCTACTCGCAGCTCGCCTCCTATCGGGCCGAAGCGAGATTTTCCTCATGGCTGTATCGAATTGCGGTAAATCGTTGTTTGAACTGGAAAAAACGCCAGGCACGACGCGCGCAGTTGCATGAGGACTGGAGCAGCCGCCAGGAAACCGTGATCAACCCAAAAACGGTCCTGGCACAGCGGGTGCAAGAGGCGCTGCTGACGCTGAATGTGAAGCAACGCGCTGCGATCGTGCTTACGATTTACGACGGGATGAGTCATGCGGAAGCGGCACGTGTTTTGGGCTGCTCGGAAACCACGGTTTCGTGGCGGGTTTTTGCGGCGCGTAATAAATTGAAACGCTGGTTGAAGACGAATGCTCATGAATAACTCGGATCTCGAACGCGTGCTGAAAAGTGCGGAGGTGTCCGCGCGCTCCGATGAATATTGGGAGCAGTTTCCCAAGAGGGTGACGGCCAACACCCATTGGCAATCTCAAACGGCCGGAAAATTTACGACGGAGAAACCGCGCAGGCTTACTCTTGCGACTTCGTTGAAGAGACTCGCTTTGGCAAGCGCCTGCGTTGCTGTTGGACTCGTCATCGGTTTTTGGAGAGGACAGGCTCCGGATGAAACCGTTTTGTCTTTAACTCAGGCCAAAAAATACTTTCGTGAAATAGAAATTCTGTTTCCGAATCAACTTCAGGCCATTGTTTTCGACGAACAAGGCGCGCGATTGATTCTAGGAGAAAAGGCGGATGTGCCCAACTCTCCACCTGTCTATCTCAGGATTTGCGGGCCGCATGGCTGTCAAACTTTCGTAACGTTCAGCGGCCAGCAGATTCGCGTCAACAGAGATGAATTCGACGTTTTGCTTGACGCGAAGGGAAATGTGATGCTGGTGGGCAGACGATTTGTCTGGTCGAGCGCATCGCTCGGAAGCAAAACCAGTCCATATCGAATCGAAGCCCGAACTCTGGAGACTCCGTCGTGAGTATTTCTTGGTCATATTATCTCTGGTTGGCAGTAGTGACAGGTCGTGTGTTTGGCGCATGCACCCAATTGCACGTTTTGCCGGACGCCGGCCCCCAGTGCGTCTTCGGAAACGCAACTCAAACCATCACCGTATTCTTTCACAATGCTGGCCAGGAACAATTCGAGGCCGACCTTACGATACGGCGGCTTCAGACGACTTCCGCCACGCTGACACGCTTGAGCGAAATTCCGTGGAAAACACTCCAAGTATTGCCGGGCCAAACGATTGTCGAGTCGGCGGAGATTTCTTTCCCCAATGTGCGGGCGGAAACCCGATTTCTGATTCAATGGCTTGATGGCACAAACCGGGTACTCGGCACAACCGAGGTGTTCGTGTACCCGACAAATCTGCTCGGCCAGCTCAAGTTGTTGGCGGGTGAGGAGCGGCTCGGCGTTTTCGATCCGGCCAATCAGTTCAAGCCGTTGCTCAAACAATTCCGCGTTCCGCACCAGGACTTGGTAGAAGACGGCACCGATAAATTCCACGGCAAACTCGCCATCTTCGGCCCGTTCGACTCAAAGCTACAGATGCGCGTAAACCTCGCGGATGACATCCGAGCACTGGCGAAACGCGGCGTGATGGTTGTATGGTTGCAACCGCCGCCGGCGAAGCATGCCCCGCTACAACCGTCCTTCTATACCGTGCGCATCGGCAATGGCGCCATCGTCGTGGCGCAAGCAGTTTTGGTTTTGCGCCTAGGTGAAAGCCCGCAAGCCCAATTGAATTTGATTCATCTCGCGGAAGCAGCGATTCATCCCGCGCCGCTGGATTTGCCCCAAGTTGAAACTTCACACTGACCTCGAAACATGAAAACTATCCGAGCTATTCTTCTCACTGCACTGCTCGTATCTGCTGCCCTTGCACGTGCTGCCGAGCCGCAAGTTCTCACCGTCGCCGTCTTCGACTTCGAGTCGAAGGACGAAGTTGTGCGCGACCTTGGCCCCAAAGTCGCCGCACTCATCAACGCGAACCTGTCGGCCGAATCGCAAATTATCACTGTGGAACGGGCGGAGTTGGAGAAGGTGTTGGGCGAACAGGAACTGGGTCTGTCCGGAACCGTCAGTGCCGAGAGCGCAGCGAAAGTCGGCCATTTGACCGGCGCCAAAGTGCTCGTCACCGGGCGCGTGTTCAAGGCGGACAAGGAATTGATTGTCGTTGCCAAGGTCATCGGCACGGAAACCAGCCGCGTTTATGGCGAGTTGGTCAAAGGTGCGGCGAGCGCATCGATGACTGACCTGTCGGCGGAACTGGCGAAGAAAATTGCAGCGACGGTTTCTGCGAAGGGCGACACGCTCGTGGCCAAGGTCGAAACGCGTGAGGAACGCATCGCCAAAATCAAGAAGGCGTTGAAGTCCGACAAGCGGCCTGCAGTTTCGGTGAAAATCGCCGAGCAGCATCATGCCGGGCAGGTTCGGCAGATCATTGATCCGGCCGCCGAGACGGAATTCGGGAAGATACTTCAAGAGTGTGGCTTCAACCTCGTGGACGACAAATCGCCGCAGAAAGCGGACATCGAAATAATCGGCGAGGCGTTCAGCGCATTCGGTCTGCGCAAAGGGAATTTGATTTCGTGCAAAGCCCGCGTTGAGATCAAGGCCCGAAGAAGAACGGGCGAAATCCTGGTGGTGGACCGCCAAACCTCCGTGGCCGTGGACGTGACGGAGCAAACCGCGGCGAAGACCGCGCTGCAAAACGCAGCAATAGAGGTGGCAGAGCGTGTTGTTCCAAATCTGACGCGCTAGGCAACGAATAGTTCCAATCCTATTTCGATATGAACAAACGATTCTTACTTTTCGCGACTGCGTTGTTGGCTATCGGCGGTCTGGCGGCGTGGATGATCCTCAGATACGCAAACTCGGACACGAAGTTTTCCGCGATCTCTGATGATGAAATGACACGGCACATGGCGAAAATGCTTGGACCTGCTCCAGGGGCGCAGCCAGCCCCGGCTGTGCTGGATATGAAACGTCCGGTTCGCTTGGCGATTGGCAGCCTCGGCTTTGCTGACGAAGAGACGAACCGGAAGACCGCTGATCTGACGCTGGCAGAACTGACCGGAGCAAAGGGGCTGGAACTGGTCGAGAGACAATCCCTCGATAGGGCGCTGCAGGAAATGAATCTGAGTCTGTCGGGTCTCATCCGCGCGCGGGATGCTGTTCGCGTCGGGAAACTCGTCCGCGCCGATTGGTTTCTGCTGGGCAGCAGCTTCAACTTCAACGGAACCAACTCAATTGTTGTGCGGGCCGTGGATGCGCGCACGGGTATACTCCGCGAGGGGGGTGTTTTCGCTAGTGGGCAGTCCCCGATGCGTCTGGCATCCGATCTGGCGGGTTTCATACGTCGGTGTCGCCAGAATGCCGCTGAGGCGAAATCCCCGGTGTATCTGGCTGTGGGAAGTTTTGACGACCTAAGTGTAAACAATCGCCAGGCGACATTTCCGACGCAATTACGCTCTTACCTCACTGCTGCCTACCAGAAGACCAGCATCACGCTGCTGGAGCGTGAGTTCGCTAGCACCTTGCTTCAGGAGGTGCGACTCGACCTGGCGGGGTTGACCGATGTGGCGGACACAAATGCCCCAGCGATGCAGTCTGCCTATTGGATGGTGGATGGATATTACCAATCGTACGAGACTTCTCAATTCGAGGTAGAGTTGGTTCTCAATGTGCGGCGCATGTTCGGGCGAAATCAACAAATCGCTTTGCGGAACAAGCCGGGCGAGCTTTTGTTTCAGCAGGTCAGAGCGTTCATCGATGGCGTGATGAAACGGGACCAGGCGGCATTGTCGCCGACCCGCGTGACCGAGCTGCGCGCACAGTTGGCCGTTGGCCGGGATATTCTCATGTCTGTCAAATTGAGCAATCGGGGGCAATTCTCTGACTGGATTGGATATACCGGCAACTTGTCGGCCAGTGATCTGGCTCGCAACCGTCGGAACATTGAGGAGGCAATCCGGGCATTTGAAACCGTGATGCTCCTCGACCCGAGAAATCGCGAAGCCAAAATGGGTCTCGCCGGTTGCTATAAATCGGCGTTTATCAACCGTGTGGATGAAGCACGTGATCTATACCGGGAGATCATTGAAGGCTCAGTGAGTGACAAATGGACTCGAGATGCGGAGGAAGAGTTGGTGTGGGGATTCAGGCGCTTCTACAGCCCCGAAGAGAAGCGTCGCTGGTTTGAATCTGCTGCCCAACGCGCTTCCAACGTGGCCTCTCTGGAATTCTACCAAAATCAGCTTAAGGCCGCGAACGAAGAGGTTATCCTTGAAAAGCGTGGCACATCGGAAGCAGAAAGGGTGGCCGAGGAACGTTTGTTTCGGGACATGCAGGCTTGGGAAAAACAGGTGCGGGGGCACATGTTTGGCGTGGACTTCTACAACACGGGTTTGGGGAAGTACGTCGAAGCTTTTGGAACTAACCACGCGGCTGCCGCCAAACGACTGGTGGAACTACTGCCGAAACTTCAGGCGGCATCATCCAATCTGGCCCCACATATCCTGGCGGGCGTCGTCACGTTTCAGTTGGATACCAACGCGCCGATCATCTCGGAATTTGAACGATCGCTCGACAGGGATTCAGAAAATCCGCGAGAGATGTTTGAGTCCCGTTACTATATTCAACTGCTCGCCAGCCCGGTCTATCGCTGGGCTGCGGAGAAAAAGCTTTATTCTATTGCGGCGAAAACAAAGGCCCTCTTGATACATGCGGCGGGCAAAAACCCCGGCCTCTCGGTCGGTAACGAGGACAAGATGGGGTTGGCCTTCAGCTATCTCGGTGCGCAAGAGTGGCAGAAGGCATTGGAAGTTTTTCAAGGCTACTCCAACCGGCCAGTTCTGATGGGAAACGGCGGTCTTTGGGGCAAAGCTTTTACTCCCGTACTCACTCGTAAAGAGGTCGCGTATTGCCAGAAAAAATTGGGACTGCCGGTCGCGTCTGACCCGCGTGAGTTTGAGATGGGTGACGCCTGTTTCTGTCTGCACGAGCCTTCCGTGTTCGCGACTACACCGGATGGGCTGTGGATCTGCATCGGTGATCAATTGATGCAGCTCGATTTTGACCTAAAGACCAATTTCACCATCCGCCTGCCGATCGAAGGTTCGACGGCGATCACCCGGCTGTGCCCCGGCTCAACCAACATCTGGATTGGAACAGCGGGTGAAGGGTTGATCGAGATAGATAAAGCCACTCGCCAGTGCCGCCGGCTGACCGTGAAGGATGGCTTGATGATGGATTACATCACGGAACTTCACCTCGCCAAAGACACGCTGTGGATTGGTTACGGTCATGGACCCAGTGGCGGACTCGGACGCCTCGATGTATCCACGCGACGAATCGTTTCCTATACGCGTTCGCTTCTGGACAAGCCGAATCTTCAAGGGCGCTCTGACAATGGCCACCTGATCGGATCACGCGAGCTACCACCGGGCAAATTGGTTTTCGGAATCACGACCAGCCCGAATGGGGAGATATGGGTGCTGGGGCACGGCGCAGGCTTGCGGCGGTACAAACCGCAGGATGAAACTTGGGAAACGATTGAGAAAGTGGGTGGTGGTTGCCTGGTGGCAGACTCAGAGCGAATATTTCTCGGCCAGGATCGATCGCAACTAGATTACGATGGGCGGCTAAACGCCACTTGTGAATTGGGTGTGCATGTCATGGACTTAATGAATGGTCAGTTGCGGAAGTTTGGGGAGGTAGAGGGTTTGCCGTGCTCGGCAGTAACCACCATGACGCTGGATGGCCAGAATTTGTGGATTGGTGGCACTGGTTTCATCGCTTGCGTGGATGCTGGCGAAGGGAAAGTTCGCAATCTAGCGTATGTCAACACTCGGGGCGCTGTACTCAACGGCGTGCAACAGATTCAAATCGGCGGTGGCTACGTCTGGGCCAATTTCGACAAACATCTTCATCGCGCCTCGTTGAAAGATGTACGATGAAGAAGGAGCAACGGGCCGGCAGAACAGTGAACTGTCAAACTGGGGACGCGGTTGGAGCGCGTGCTCCGGAAGCTGGTCAAATGAACGTTTCAACCATGCACTGTGATCTTCGCCAACGCCATCGTCCATTTTTCAATTGAATTTCTTTCGGACACGTCAATCCGGCTTCTTCAGTTCCGGCAGACGGCGCGGAGCGTAGTAGGGTTTCCCGTTGAGCTTTTGTACTTCCTTGGAAAAGCTGGTGCCGTAATCGCGTTGCGCGTCCGAGAGTGTCCAGGCTTGCCGTTTGTAATTCCAACTTTCCGGATTCAATCGCTGCGCTTCTTTGTAATGCCGGATGGAGGCCGCGGTCTGGCCCGTGCGATAAAGGTGCTCGGCCAGACCGAACTCTGCCGCCGCCAGCGCCCATTCGGGTGGCGGCGGTGTCAGGCGCGCTCTTAATTCCGGTTCACTCAACACGAACGCGCTTTGTTCGCCCTTGGCCACCCAATCGCGAATCGCGTCGAGGTAGGGCGCGGCGTCCAATCCGTGCAGCGCCTGATAACGATTGTCGGCGTAGGCGACCTCATTGGGGCGAACGATCCGACCCTGTTCGTTGATCCAGACGGCGGTGGGCACATTCACCATGTTGTAGAGCCGGGTGACGACGTGCTGCGTGTCGATGAGAACCGTGTAATCCAGTTTCGCCTTCTCAATCCACGGCCCCGCATCCTTCGCGCCTCCGGTGTCCTGCGCGACGGAAACAATCTCGAAATTCCGATCCTTCAACTCCTGGTAAAATATCTGCCAAACTGGCAGATCGAAGCGGCACCCTCACCACGATGCCCAGGTGATGAGCAGCACCTTCTTGCCGCGAAAATCCGAGAGTGAGTGCGCCTTGCCTTTCAAGTCCGGCAGCGTGAAGTCGGGTGCCATGAGCGAGGTCAGATAGCCGTTCTGTTCGGCGGCGCGCGGACCGAAATACCAAATCGCGGCTTCTGCGTCGTAAGCCGCGGGCTGGTGCAAAAGCCGGGCAAACTCGTTCAGATTGAACCAGGTGACCGCCGCGTTTGTTGTCAGGAACGACTGTTTCCGGTCCGCTGGAATGGGAAAACAAAGTTCATCGCGGCACACTCCCTCCGGCTTGAGTTCGAACCGGCTGGCGCGCTTGAGGTCGGCGAGTTTCACCCAGAGGTCAGCAGCGTTGGTGGCAGGGAAAGACGTGGGTGGCGCAACGATCTCGGTTGCAATTCCCTCATAAATGACCACGCGAGAACCGTCGTTGGCAGCCGAAGCATTCATTGCCATCACACCGAACAATGCCGCCCGGAAACAGAGCGTTCGCATGGCGGCATCAACTCATCTATCAGAATGGATTTCAAGCCGATAACAGCGTTAGCTCAATTTTACTTTTCCCCCGGGTGGTATGTCCTCGTCGCCTGAGCCACGACGTCTTTCCAGTAGAACGGAGATTCCTTGAACTTGCGTTGCGAGAGCAGTTGCGCCTGGTCGAAGAAGTGTGGCGACGCCGGGTCGCTGCTGGCGCCGTACTGCAGAAGAGTTTTGGCGCGCACCGTCTTCTTCCCGAATTCGAACACACCCATAAAACTGTTGCCCACCACCGCGTACTGCTTGCTACGGTCAACGTGCCCCGGGATTGGCGGGGTGTAATACTGCGTGAACGCGACTCCCAAGGTGCCGGGAATGCCAGCCGTAGGCACACTCGGCAATTTGTCGCTGAACGGAACCTTGGCGAGGTCTGCCACGTTGGCTTGTCGTTGCAGTCGGTGGATGTCGCCCCAGGCAATTTTCCAATTGCCGTAAATGTGTTGCAGCTTTTCCGCCGCCGTCACGAGCGCTTGAAACTGCGCTTTGGGGTTGTTGATCATTTCCGGTTTCAGGCTCTCTTTCGTGGCAAAACCTGGCCCGACCAGTTCCTCATACCATTGAACGCAGAGGCTTGCCTGCGTGGACTTCACGCCGCCGCGGCAATCCCAGTTCAACAGATGAGTGAAATACGGTTCGGCTTTGCGGGCAAGTTCCGGGTCGGTCTGCTTCAACTCTTCAAACTGAATTTTGTATTTTGGCAACTCCGTCAGCGCCCAGTAAATGGTCGTGTCCAGACACAGCGTCTCCCATTTTTCGAAGGTGATGTCGTGGACATTGCGCAAGAGGTAACGCGCCATTCTCGCCCGGCGCTTATCGTCGTTCTGCTCCTTCTTCTGGATCATGTAGGCAGGATAATTTCCGGGGAACGGATTGCCATCGTCCGTGGTGGTGAACGGAGTCTGGTTGCAGTTCTGAACAAAACCCGAGATCGGATTTAACACGCGCGGCAATTCGTTGAAGGCGTGATAACCCTGCCATTCGGTGCGCGGATTGGCGCCATCCAGTGGTTTCTCGGCTTCGAAGGCCGGGTCGCGCTTGGGCACGATACCGTTGTAAAGATACAGGATGTTTCCATCGCGGTCGGCATACACGACATTGTAAATGTGCTGCTCCAGGCGGGACATGGCATTGAGAAACTCGGACAAGTTTTTCGCCTTGAGCATCTGGAGCGATTGGCGCGGGTAGAAGGCTTCGCGAAATTTGGCGATGTTCACCGCGATTTGTCTGGTGTCGTTGATCTTTTCGGCAATCGGGCCGTGGTGTGTTTTCCGAAAGGTCACCTCACGCTCGGTCATGCCATTGGTCGTTTTGACTTTGATGGTGTCATGCCATTCGGTCGCGGTGCGATAACCATCGCCATACTTGTAATTCAGCGGGTGGCCGGGATCGTCAAACGTTTCCTGCCAGGCATCGCCGGTGTTGGGCTTGTTCACCGTGAAAGTCCACCCCATGTTTTCATTGTGTCCAATGGTGGTAAGCGGACTGCCGAAAAAAGTGGCCCCGGAAAAATTCAGACCCTCGCCGCTGTGAAGGTGCGCTTCGTAAAACTGACCAAAGCCGTAATACGGCTGGTGCGGATTGGAAAAAAGCATCGTGGAATGGTTCTTCGTCCGGCCGGGAGCGATGGCGTAAGCGTTGCTCCCGATGAATTCTGCTTCGGTTGCATCGCTGTTCTTGGCGAAGTCGGATTTGGCAGTGTGCGTTCCCTGGTAAATGGTTTGCAACAGGACGTTCCGACCAAAGGCCATCAAATACCACGGCTCAAAGCGTTCCAGCAGGCGCAATTTCACGCCGGGATTTTTCTCGATGTAATAGTTGATGCCCGCGACGAACGCGGCACACACGGCGCGGTCCTTGGGTGGAAGTTTCTCGAAATCTTCCCGCGCCAGACGCGGCACCTCGAACAGTCGATTCAACCAATCGCCGGAATAGGCCGCCTCCCCGTTCAATTCGCTGGCCCGTCCCAATCCGGCAACATACGACTCTTCAAGCTGCCACAAATAATCCTCCGCCTGACAATACGCGAAACCGAAGATCACGGATTCATCCGTCGGCCCGTCGATGTGCGGCATTCCGTATTGATCGCGATAAATGGTGACGCTGCGGGCGAAGGCCGCCGCGTCGATGCTGGGCGACGCTGACTCGCTCGCGTGAACCGGATTCAGGAGTCCGGCCACCACGGCAAACCAGACCGTCAAGAGCCATTGAGTGCGAAATGTTCTGCCAACCGATTGCCTGGCGCCGTAATGAGCGTGCTTGGATTTCATTTTTTTTGTTTGGCAGCGGCGAATCACTATCACAAAACTCAGCCTGCCTTCAAGGACGGTCGGTTGATGGGTTGGGGTGTTTCGGTTTGCGGCAGGATTCACCGGTGATGCGGGCGTTCCTCGCGCAACCAACAGCATCGACTAAGCCACGGTGCCCTTCGGCTTGACCGCGATGACGCCGTTGATTTTCCAGCCCGCGTCTTCCTTTCGCAAAAAATATTGGTAGTGCACGACGTTGCCGGATTCACCTTCCACCTCCACGTTCACAACCGCTTCCTCGCCGTTGTCGCGCACCACGCCGAACTCCGCCGACTTGAACCGCGCGATGACCGGATAGCCGCCCTTGACCATCCGCTCAAACGCCGCCAGTGGATACTGCGTCTTGACGCCGGCGGCGGCGAAAGTATATGCCGTCACGTAATCATCGTCGCGGAAGGCGGCGAGTTGGGACTTGATGATCTGGGTCAATTCCCGGCGCCGCGAGTCCGCGCTGATCTGCAACGACGGTGCTTCGGCCGGTGGTTTTCCGCGCGCTTCCGAGTAGGTCAGTTCGTCGTCTGGATTCACGACGACATGAAACCAGCGGTACAAAAAGAACAGGCCGACACAGGCGATCAAGAGTGCCGCCAGGCGGATCGTGGTGTTCAGGCGTGGTTTCATTCCAAAGTGCGTTTGGCTTTGAGATGGAAGTTGATGATAAACATGCGTTGCGTTGCTTGATCGCTGGCGGGAAAGGGTTGGCCAATGGCTTTGACCCGGTCAAGCACGGCCGCGATTGAGGTGTCCAACGCGAAAACTCCCGATAGTCTGAGAACCTGGTAGGAGGAGACAGCGCCATTGCGCGAAACGGTGACCGATACCCTGACGGCCACACTGTCATCCGCGAGTCCGTCTGGGGGGAGCCAGGCATTTTCATAAACGGCTTCCACCAAGTTCTGGTAATCAACAACAGGTCTTCCTTCGGGAATTATTGGCGAGCTCCGGCCTTGGGTGGAAGATTGTTTGCGAATGGTTTCCAAAACCTCGTTCACTTGTGCCGCACGATTAGCCATCCCTTCGGAGCTTTCTCCGTCTTGGATTGATTTTCGGTATTCAGAGCGACTGCGGATCAAGGGATTCGAAATATCAACTTTCGGCCACCGGTTAGCCGTCCGTGCTGACGGCTTTCTTGCAGTTTGACCAGGTGGCTGCGGTGATTCTGAACTCTCTGAATGGGGGGTGTCAGCATTGTGCAAAGTTCTTTCGACCCGCTGGTTTGGCAAGACTGTTATTGTCGTTTCGGGTGGTTTGTTTTTTGACGCTCCGCCCGGTTCATACTTGACCACCAGGAACGCCGGGCCGACGAACAACAGCGCCAGCAAAAGGATATGCCCCGTCACCGAGGCGACAACGCTCTTTTTTTGAAGTCGGCTCATGGTCTGGTTTTACCAGGATTGGGCGGACGACGACACGTTATCAAGCGGTAAATCCAAAAGCAAGGCATCGGCGCAGGCAGGTTTCCCGAGCTGCAATCTGGCGGCCATCCGCATGGCCGGCCAGCAAAGAATAGCCGCGCTGGTTCGCAGGGATCACCGCCAGCGGACACCCAGTTTAGGCAGATTGCCGGCGCCTTGAATTCGTTGCGCGCTTCCTTTGTGGCGCCAGTAATGGCTGGAAGCAACTGCGCGATGCCCGCGGCGAATTTGCCGAACAGAAAGAGGAAGAGGAATAAGAAGGCGCATAATCCCAGCGCAACCAGCAGTTTGATTGAGCGGCTGACGTTGACGAATGTCATGCGTTCGCAGTCGCCCATGACAATCTCCGACCCGGACTTTCTCGAGACGCTGCAACGGTTTCACGGTGCGGTGCTGAATTGAGGGCCGATCAACGCGCTACAATCACGGTTTATCGTTGGATCCTCGGCTTGATGAAATCAATAGCGCCTATACCTCAAGGCGCAGCGCCCCAGGGCCGCAACCAAAGATACGCCGCCTTCAGGTTGCAGACGGTGGTGTTTCCCAAGGCGGTCCAACATTGAGGTTGCCCCATCCATTCGCCTTAGCGCCGGAACAATCTGAAGCTTGAACGCCAACTTTGTTTGTTTGCACGGCTATTTCAAAATTGTTTCAGGAACTGCACCATCTTCTCATAAGTCCTGGCGGCAATCTCCGCATCGTTCCGCCCAAAACCGTGGCCGCCGTCGGGGATGGTGATGAACTCGTGCTTCACGCCCTTGGCGGTGAGTTCCTTGTCCATCATCACGGAAAGTTCGTAGGGCACGTCCGTGTCTTTGGTGCCATGAATCAGCAAGGTGGGCGGGTAATCCCTGGTGACGTTGCGCACAGGACAAAACGGGTCAAACGCCTTGGATTGTGTGACGGGGTCGAGGCCGGCTACGATTTTTGGCCAAAGGCCGTTCTGGCGGCAATAGAGGTAAAGATTCCCGCCGGGCTTCCACGCATCTTCCTTTGATACGAGTGGTTTCGTGCGGTAGAACGCGTCCGGTTCGCCGTACCATTTGCCGGTGATGTCGCCGTAACCCCAGAACGAAACGAGCGCCTTGGGCCGGGGCTTGACGCGATAACCCGCGACCTGAGTCAGATAACCTCCCGCCGATTGTCCCATCACCACAATCTCCTTCGGGTCGATATGAAACAGCGCAGATCCTTTCTCATGCACCCAGTTGCAAGCGTCTTCCAGGTCTTCGAGGATCGCCGGCAACTTCACTTGCGGCGCGAGACGATAGTCGATGGAGACGACAGCATAACCGGCCTTGAGCAACACGTCGAAGAGCGAGCCGGGTCTTGTGGATGCCCCACGACCGCCCATCATCAACGCGCCGCCGTGAATGAAAATCACGACTGGTTTCACCTTCTCGTCGGCAGAACGATATACATCGGCCTGAAGCGAGTTGGTTGAGTTGGCGAAGGATTTGTACGTGTAGGTCTTCTTGATTATGCTCACCTCGTCAGCAAGTGCGGTGAGCGGCAAGGTAGTCGCGCCAAGGAGGCAGCCAATCCACAACAGATTGCGCGAGAATCGGGCGGCGCTTGAGGTCGATTGTTTCACCAGGCGACAGGCAATTGAATTTTGTTGAACAATATCTGGACGCTTTGTCATGTGCTAAGGAGCAAAGTGGTTTATCTGTTCCGGCTCGCCAAAAGCGCCCTTCTGGCCAAAGGCAACCACACGGACGATCAAATCGTGAAGGCCATCGAGTCTGATAGTGCCGCCATTCTGTCCGCTTAAACGCGAGACGCCACTGATGGGCGAGTCACCTCTGGCCTTCGGATGAATGGTGCCGACCAGACGCCCATTGTCCATGTGCCGCAGTCCGTTCGGGATTCGAAACAACACCCAGTTCCATTTCTGGTTTTTGGCTGCCGCGGGGATCGAGCCGCCATCCACCGCAATCGGCTCCGGCAATGTGCCCGTTAAAAAGTTGAAGTAGCGCGGATCGCCCTTGGCGTCGAGGAATGCGCCATCGCCATAAACCTGCATCAAGATGTCGATGACGTGTTCGCTGGCCCAGGTCGGATACAATTCATCCGCCGTGTTGAATTTAATGCCCGCAACTTTCACGGCGGCGTGACCGGCGATGGTGATCGGCTCCGTGGGATGGTCGCCACCCGTCAGGATTTTCAGAGAGGCGACCCAATTCGTGCTCACCGGTTTCAACGCGTCGTCGGTGCTGATGAAATGGACTTTCTTGCCGGCGTTGGCGGTGGGCGGCCATTGCTCCGGATTAAACGGTCCGGTTTGTCCACACAGCTTACCAGTGATCACCAGCAATAGCAGAAAACTGAATGATAACCCCAGCCGATGAAGCCGCGCGCGAGAAGACTGAAGGCTCATGCTCAGAGGGATTTTCATAGCGCGAAAATTATTGGACGGAATCCTTACGGGCAAACAAAAAAGGTCACGGTCCGAGCGTTCTGACGGTGTCCACGTGCGTGATGCGCCAGGTGCCGTCGATTTTCTTGAGCTGGATCTTCAACTCCTGCACGCCGAAATCGCGCTGACCAGATTGGGTGACTTTGGCGGTCAGTTCGGCGGTGGCGGATTGCCTCTCCGCATCCAGACCCACATTGATGTCGAGGAACTCGACGCGCAAGCCGCTGATCTGGGAACGGACTGCCAGGGCGATCTGCAGGATTTCGTCGCGTCCGTGGATTGAGCGTCCGCCCTCAGCGGGTACCTGGACATTGATTTCAGCGTCCGTGCTGAAAAGGCCGGCCAATTTGTTGGCGCTGGCGAGGCGGCTGAGCGGTTTTTCGTTCGCCGGGAACGAAGTGACTTCGGCGAGGTCCGCGAGCAGAAGGCGGACTCTTTTTTCCTCGCTGGGGAAGAATTTCTGATAGCCGAGAAAACCGAGCCATCCGGCAAGGATGATCAGGACAACATAAAAAATCTTTTTTACCACAATATCTTTCCCGCAATTCTGTGTGCCTTGACGACCCCGTGGGCATGAGTGAACTGGTCGGTGGCGCGATTGTCGCCGATGGCCAGGTATTCGTCGTCGGCCAGATGGCGGGGCGGCTCTTCCCACGGTTCTCTTTTCACGACATACGGTTCGTCCAGCGGCCGGCTGTTTATCATTACCATACCCCGCTCGATGGAATAAGTTTCGCCGGGCAAACCGATGATGCGTTTCAAGTACACGATGTGCATGCCGGTGGTCTTGATGGCGACAACATCGCCGCGTTTGGGTTTGCTCCAGACGTAGGCCAGCCGGTTGATGAAGTTGATTCTGCCGTCGCGATAAGTCGGCTCCATGCTGATGCCCTCGATGCGTGCCGGCACGAGCACAAACCCGAAGATGACCACCGAACCCACGATCACGATGATCAGACGAACCAGCGTGCGTTTCGGGCGCCGGCCAATGACGATCCGCATCCACCAGGGTGGCGATTCCGAGGTTGGTTTCTCCGCGTGCATGATTGTTACGGTTCCCCGCAGTGCTCGTGCAAGTCTGTTTACGAGATAGCGGAGCAACAGGCAATCGGAAAGGCGAATCAGACGAGAGACATCGCTCTCGAGAAGGCAAATCAAAACTCAATGAATTCTTTAGATTATCCTGCCTGCTTCAAATCACCACGCCCGCTTGTGGGGCGACGGCTAATGTGTAGCGGCCCTTCAGCCTCCTCAATCGAACCGGTGCTCCGAACGCCCGGGAAAGTTGTCGGGAGCTTAAAACCATCGGCCTCTTACCTACGGCCAGCAGACGGCCATTCTTCAGAATGAGGACATGGAAAAAGACCGGCATGATTTCTTCCACGTGATGGGTCACTTGCACCAGCGCCGGCGCCGCTTTCCGGCGACCCAGGCGCTGGAGAAATTGCAGGAAGTGTTCGCGGGCGACGGGGTCGAGACCGGCGCACGGTTCATCGAGAATCAAGAGCCGCGGATTGGCCATGAGCGCGCGACCGATGAGCACGCGTTGTCGTTCGCCCTGCGAGAGATAAAGCCAGGGACGTTCGGCAAGGTGCGCGCACTCGATTTGTTTCAAAATGCGCATCCCGCGCACGCGGTCGGCGGCCGTGACGCGCCCCCACAGATCTATCATGGCGTATTTGCCGCTGACGACGGTTTCCAGCGCTGGCTCGGCAGCCGCCATCATTTGGCGAATGCTTGAACTGACGAGGCCGATTTGCTTTCGCAACTCGCGCCAGTCTGTGTGCCCATAACGGTGGCCAAGGACTTCAATTTCTCCAGCGGTCGGCATCAGATAGCCCGCCAGCGCGCTCAATAATGAAGTCTTGCCAGAACCATTTGCGCCGAGGATGACCCAGTGCTGACCGCGTTCGACTCGCCAGGAGAGATCGTCCAGGATCAGCGTGTCGCCGCGTTGGATGCGCAAGCGAGCGACGGCCAACGTCGGTGGTTGACGGTTTCGTTTCATGAAGGAGAAATTGTCCAAGGCGCTACATGACGCCACCAATTTTCATGGCGCCGACCACGACCGCGCCGCTCTCGACGACCAGCCCGCGCGCTGCTATGTCGCCGAAGAATCGCGCCGTGGATTTGAGCAACACCGTGCCTTCAGCCATAAGTTTGCCCACGAGTTCGCCGCCGATCTCCGCGCCGCCACACTTGATTTCCGGCCAGCGAAAATAGTTGCCTTCGGGAATGATCAATCGTCCGGTGGTGAAACTGCCTTTGATGTTCGCCGTGGAATAAATGGTCAGCGAATTGACGGCATTGAGCTTGCCGAGGAATTTGCCCTTGATGATGGCGGTGCCGACCATCGCCTCGGTGTTGAAGAGATAGCCTTTCTCCTCGATGACGAACCGGCCGTGCGTGCGGAAATTCTTGGACTCGGCGTGGGCGATGGTGTAGTCGCGCAAATCGACGTGCGCACTGCAACGCTTGCACATGGTGGATTCGGCGGTGGCCGGCGCTTCCAGCGTGGTGCCGCATTGGAAACAGATGACCTGCTTTTGTTCGATGACGGGCAGGCGTGTCTTGGCGGCCGGTTTGGCTTTGGTCACCGGTGCGCGGACTTCCTGGACCAGGAAATGCGCGTGGCACTTTTTGCAGATGGTGGAATAGGCGCTGGCGGGCTCCAGTTGCAGGTTACCGCACTGGGGGCAGGCCACGCGGACCTTGTCCTGTTTCTTCGCCGGCATTCAATGTCCACCCCGTGGGTGAATTCCCGGCGGCTTAACGCGCACCCAGTTTGTGAAGCTCAGGGGACTTGGGCGCTTCGGCTGCACGCGGGGCGGCTGCCGGCGTGGGCACGGCCTTGTTGGGGTTCACCTCGGTCTTGCCGACATACGTCACCCCTTCCTCAATGGTCAGCTTGGAGGCGCGAATGTCCCCGAACAATTCCGTCTTGGCTTTGATTTCAATTTTGTCCTTGGCGGTGATGTTGCCGGTGACTTTGCCGCGCACCGTGACAGTGTTGACGTTGATGTTGCCGTTGATGACGGCATTTTCGCCGAGGCTCAGCGTGCCGTCGGAGTGGATTTCACCGTCCAGTTTGCCGTCGAAATTCATTTCACCGGTAAATTTGAGGTTGCCCTTGATCTCCACGTCGGAGGCCAGCACGTTTTTTGAAGAATTGCCTGTTGTATTCATGTTGTTGTCCATTTTTTGATTGATGATTTGTTTGTGGTACTCCAACGGCAACGCGACTGTCAACGGGTTTGTGCCAGGAATTCCCTTGGTGCGGCGTTCGCGCTTTTTTCAAAGTTTGCGGATCGCCTCCCAGAGTGGCTGCAGATCGGGATCGTTGAGGGCCATCTCTTTGATTCTCTCTTTCCTGCCAATTCTCAGGGCGCGCTTGAGCCAGGTCAGCGCCTCCTCAAACTGGTTCAACTGACAGGCGTAGCAGGCGAGGTTGTATGGAATGATCATCTCTTTAGGGAACTTTTCATGGGCCGGGAGTAACGCCTCCCACGCCGCATGCAGTCCGCCGTCTGGCGCGCGACGCAAGGCGTAAGCTTGATGTACCCAGCCGGAAGAGCGCTTTGGCGCACGGCGGACCAGCAGGCGGGCAGCTTCCAAAGCCGCCCCCCAGCTTTTTTCTTCGGCGCAAATCAGCCAGCGAACTTCCAGCACGTCCGGATGGTTCTGTTGCGCCATCGTTATCTTCCCAAGCTCCGTCCGGGCTTCGACGTTATTGCCCAGTTCCAACCAGCCAATCGCGGCCCTCAAATAATGGATGTCGGGTGGTTCAAGTGATTGCATCACGCAAATGTTAATGTGCTGGCTCGCTTCGTGGAATAGCAATCGCAGCGGCCGGAGTTCGCCAGGCATTTATTCCACGAGGCAAGCGGCTGACAACGACGGTGCACAGTCCTCGGGAAGTTGGCCGTTGGCTTTTTGCCATGTTCCGAGCTAACCTTGCTCCCGTATGAAAACTTCAATCCTCGTTCTGCTGGCTTTGGCATGGACGCTGGCCGCCAAAGCGCAACTGCACACTGAACCCGTGGAATACAAACAGGGCAACACCAAGTTGGAAGGCTGGCTCGCCTACGACTCGTCGGTCAAGGGCAAGCGTCCCGGCGTGCTCATCGTTCATCAATGGAAAGGACTCACCGACTATGAAAAGAAACGCGCGGAGATGCTGGCGAAACTCGGCTACAACGTTTTTGCGTTGGATATTTACGGCAAAGGAGTGCGCCCAACAAATCCCAAAGACGCCGGCGCCGAGGCCGGCAAATACAAAAGCGACCGCGCTCTGTTGCGGGCGCGTGCCCAAGCCGGGTTGGCCATTCTGAAGCAACACGAACTAACCGATTCGAAACGCGTTGCCGCCATCGGGTATTGTTTTGGTGGCACGACGGTGATCGAACTGGCACGCAGCGGCGCTGACATCGCGGGCGTGGTGAGTTTTCACGGTGGACTGGATTCGCCGAAGCCGGAGGATGGCAAGAACATCAGATGCAAAGTGCTCGCGCTGCACGGCGCGGATGATCCATTTGTTCCGGCCAAAGACCTCGACGCGTTTGAAGCTGAAATGAAGCAGTCAGGCGTTGATTACCAGTTGGTAAAATACAAAGGCGCCGTCCATAGCTTCACGGACTGGAACGCCGGCAGCGACAATTCCAAGGGAGCGGCCTACAACAAGCGGGCCGACGAACAATCGTGGGAAGCGATGAAGCAGTTCTTTGCGAAGATTTTCAAATAGCTCAAGCACCCAATTACCCAAGCACCTAAGCACCCAAACACCCAACTTGGGTCGTTGGGTATTTGGGTGTTTTCACCATGCGCATCACAGGCGGCCAAGCCGGCGGACGGATATTGAAAGTGCCCAAGGGATTCGACGTGCGCCCCACGCCGGACCTCGTCAAACAAGCTGTTTTCAACAGCCTCGGCGGGCGCGTCGTTGGCGCGTACGTGCTGGAACTGTTTGCGGGCACTGGCGCGTTGAGTCTGGAATGTCTCAGTCGCGGCGCGGCACGGGCCGTTTGCGTGGAAAAGGCCCATCGTCACGCGCAGGCCATCCGACAAAATCTGCAAACCGCATCGCTGTCCGCGGAGAAGCTGGATGTGCGCGTTCAGGATGTGTTTGTCGCCATCGCGCAATTGACCGCCGCCGAGCGCCGGTTTGATCTGATCCTTGCCGACCCGCCTTACGGCGAAAAAAACGTTGGCCGCCGGTCCACTTCATTTGCGCAACGGCTGCTGGATGACACAAACCTTCCCAGACTGCTCGCTACCGGCGGGCTATTCGTGCTTGGCCACACCAAACGCGATACGTTGAGCATTCCCGATGATTGGCACGAAGTGAAAGCACTGAAGCACGGTGACAGCCTGATGCGTTTTTTTCATTTACCGGAGCTGCATGAAAAGCCGAAAACTGAAATGGTGAAAATCTGAAATGTCAGGGTTTCAACTTTCAGAATTTCTGCTTTTTCCCAAGTGTGCATCCAAACGCACAGTTCCCAAACTCGCCAGCTTTGACTAACTTCCGGCGCGATTCAGATGGCATTGGACAAATCTGAAATTCTGAAAGCTGAAAAGCTGAAATTGATTTCTGTTTTCTCCTTTCTGAGTTTGGCTTTGTGGTTTTAGCTTTTCCCGGCTTGGGAATAGCATTGCAATCAGCCATCGGTTTCGTAAAATCCGTGGCATAATCGACCGACATGCGACAAGTCATTACCATCGCGAGCAACGCGTTCATGGAACTGGTTCGGCAACCGGTGTTCCTGTTATTAATGACCAGTTCGGCGGTATTCGAGATATTTTTGTCCACGCCCTACTATTTTGCGTTCGGGGACGAGCCGAAACTGGTCAAGAACAGTGTGCTGGCGGTCATGTTGCTGGCGGGTCTGCTGGGGGCGGTGTTGAGCGCTTCTGCCTCGCTGGCGCGTGAAATTCGGACGGGAACGGCCCTCGCCGTGCTGTCCAAACCCATTGGCCGCGCACAATTCTTACTGGCCAAATACCTCGGCCTCGCGGTGGCGCTGACGTTGCTGACCTACGTGAATCTGGTCGCGGCGCTGCTGACCAGTCGGATGGCGTTTGACGCTTACGGCTCGACGGACTTGTTCGCGTTGGGGATTTTTGCCGGCGCGCTGGTGGTGGCTTATTCGCTTGGCGGTTTCAGTAATTTTTTTCTGCGCCGGCCATTTGTCGCGGATGCGGTCTTCAGTGTTGTGGCCATGGTCACCGTAGCGTTTGTAATCATCAATTTCTTTAACAAGGAGGGGCATTCGCAGGCATTTGCCACTGGGGTCGATTGGCGGTTGGTGCCGGCGGCCTTGTTGATCTTGTTCGCGCTGTGGATACTGGCGGGGCTGGCGCTGGCCTGCTCGACGCGGCTGGACATGATTCCCACGCTGGCGATTTGTTCGGGGCTGTTCTTGCTGGGTTTAATGTCAGACTATCTTTTTGGACGCAAGGCGGAGGCCGGCTCGTGGTGGGCTTCCGTGCTTTACACGCTCACGCCGAATTGGCAACTTTTCTGGCTCGCCGATGTGCTTGCCACGGGCAAGAGCGCGTTCCACTGGAACTACGTGGCCATGGCATTTGCCTATGTGGTTGGTTATGTGGGCGCAGCGCTGGCGGTGGCGACAATGTTATTTGAGGATCGGGAATTGAGTTGAGGGTGACATGGATCAAAAAATTCAAAAGAAAGGGCTGATCAATTTTCTGCTGCTGTTGGTGGCGGCGTTGTCCAGTTTCGCGGTCGGCCGTTACGGACATTTGCTCGCCGGACAGGTCAGCGTAATCTTCTTGGGACTGGGCGTGCTCGTGGCCGCGGTGAGTTGGTTCCAGATGCGGTTGGAAGAAAGCGAACGGCTGGAGAAGCTGGAGTTTGACGAACTCGCGAAGTCCGCCTCTCGTTCGGCGCTGTTCAACGCTGCGGACGCTGAAGTCTTTCCGGCGCAACGGGCGCGTCAACAGTTCGAACGGATTGTCGTGCCGGGGTTCACGGTGATTTTGTTCCTGGCCCAGGCTGGTGGCGCGTACTGGGCCTGGCGCTGGTTGGAAAAAATCACTGTGCTGCCGCTCAAACAGCCGCTGGTCGCACTGGGATTGTACGCCTTCTTTTTCCTCTTCCTCTTTCTGTTCGGCAAATTCTCGGCTGGCATTGCGCGTTTGGAAGGTCAGCGGCTGTTGCGGCCGGGTGCGGGGCATTTGTTGTTGAACGCTTACTTGTGTTTCGTCGTCGCGGGCAGCATCGCCGCCGTGGAAGCCGGATTTCCGAAAGTTGATTTGTATGTCGCGCGGGTGCTGTGTGGCCTGTTGACGTTGATCGCCGTGGAGACGGCGATTAACCTGGTCCTGGAAATCTATCGCCCGCGGGTCAAGGGGAAGGTCGAGCGCCCACTTTACGAAAGTCGCTTGGTTGGCTTGCTCAGTCAGCCGGAGGGATTGATCACCACGGCGGCGCAGGCGCTGGATTATCAATTCGGCTTCAAAGTTTCGGAGACGTGGTTTTACAAGACGCTGGCGGAAAAACTGCCGGCCTTTGTGCTCGGACTCGTCGGCGTGCTGCTGTTCTCCACCTGCATCATTTTTCTGGAACCAGGCGAACAAGGTTTGCTCGAGCGATTCGGAAAACCGGTCACCAACCGGCCGGTGCTGAATTCAGGTCCGCATCTGAAATTTCCCTGGCCGATTGACAGCGTCTATCGCTTTCGCACGCGTGAAATCCATAGTCTGAATGTCGGCTTCGTGCCCGATCCACAACGGGAGAAGGAGCGGACGGTTTTGTGGACGGTGCCGCATTACAAAACCGAATTCAATCTCCTGGTCGCCAGCCGCGAGCCGCTTGCGGGCACGTCCACCAATCAAGCTGCCGGTGAACGCGCCGTGCCGGTCAATCTCCTCACCGTCAGCATTCCCGTGCAATACCAGATCGCCGACGTGCGCGCCTGGGCTTACAACCACGAAGACCCCACCAATTTGCTGGAGGAACTGGCCACGCGCGAAGTCGTCCTGTACCTCGTCGGCGTGGACTTGATTGACATCATGTCCACCGGACGGGAGAAGGCTGCGGCGGAATTGCGCGACCGCATCCAGGCCCGCGCCGAAGAACTGAAACTGGGCGTGAATATTTTGCTCGTGGGATTGCAGGACGTTCATCCGCCCGTGAAAGTGGCGGACGCTTATCAGGCGGTGGTGGGCGCGCTGCAACAAGTTCAAACGAACATTCTGGCTGCGGAGGGTTACCGGGCTAAAACTCTCCCGCTGGCCCGGGCCGAGGCGCAGAAAATGGTTCGCGAAGCTGAAGCGGACGCGTTACGCCGGACGATCGGCGCTACTGCGCAGGCCGCGCAGTTCACCAACCAGATGGCGGCTTATGCGGCCTCGCCCGACGTTTACCCGCAGCGGCTTTATCTACAAACACTGGCCAGGGCCAGCGGCACCACCCGCAAATACATCATCGCCCCTACCAACACGACCGAAGTCATCCAACTCGATTTACAAGACAAGTTGCGGCCGGATCTGCTGGACGTGACCGTGCCGCCGGCCGGCAAATGATATGAAGACAAACGGAGTATTGGAGTGTTGGAGCAGTGGAGTGTTGAAACTCCGCCGCTCCAGTCTGTCCACTGCTCCATTACTCCATCACTCCATTACTCCATTCCTCCCATGAAACGAAATTATCTGAACCTGACCATCGGCTTGATTCTCCTGCTGGTATTCGTCGCGCTGCTGTTTTGCTTCCAGGTGCGGCAGACGGAAATCGCGCTCGTCACCACGTTCGGCAAACCCACCCGAACCATCACTGAACCGAGGGCATTTCCATATTTCAAATGGCCCTGGCCAATTCAAAAAGTTCAGAAGTTCGACAAGCGCATCCAGAACTTCGAGGAAAAATTCGAGGAGACGCTCACCAAGGACAGTTACAACATTACCATCACCGTTTATGCCGGCTGGAGCATCAGCGACCCGACCATTTTCCGCGAGCGTTTCAACGATTCGGTTGCCCGGGCCGAGAGCGAACTGACCACACTCTTGCGCAGCGCCAAGAGCGCCGTGGTCGGCCAGCATCCGTTCTCGCATTTCATTTCCACCGACGAAAAGGAACTTAAGTTTAGGGAGATCGAGAGCGAAATGCTAGACAGGGTCAAAGGCGTTGCCAAAGACAACTACGGCATCGACATTCGTTTTCTCGGCATCAAACAACTCGGTTTGCCGGAGAGCATCACGCAAAAAGTTTTCGACCGCATGAAGGAAGAACGCCAACGCTTCGTGCAGAAACTTCAGGCCGAAGGCGACGCGAAGGCGAGCGACATCCGCAGCGCCGCCAACCGTGAACGCGCCGAGATCATCACCAAGGCCGAGGCCGAGGTTACGGAACTGCGCGGGAAAGCGGAAGCCGAAGCGGCCAAATCGCTGGCCGTGTTCAAGGAAAATCCGGAACTCGCGGTTTTTCTGCTCAAGATCAACGCGCTCGAACAAAGTCTGAAAGAACGTTCCACGCTGGTTTTGGACCAGCGCACCCCGCCGTTTGATTTGTTGGATTCCGGCGCGCAGGGCGCCACGAAACCACCCGGCAAGAAATAATTTTTCGATGAGCGACGAACGCAATCATCTTCACGACGATCCGGCTCATAAACCTGAGCGCGGTCAACCGTCCGCATCGACGGAGCCGCCCGTCACGGCGGAAGACGCCGGTTCGCAGGCACTGGCGGACGCGTTGCGCAGCAGCTTCTTCTTTGTCAAAGCAATCATGGTCGTGCTGGTGGTCATCTTTTTCGGGTCGGGCGTCTTCTCCGTACCGCCACAGGAAAAGGCGATCATCCTGCGTTTCGGCAAACCGGTCGGGACGACGGAGGAACAGTTGCTGGGACCGGGATTGCACTGGGCGTTTCCCAAGCCGATTGACGAAGTTGTCAAGATTCCCATCGGCCAGATTCAAACTGTTACTTCCACTGTGGGCTGGTACGCCACCACGCCGGAAGCGGAACTGGCCGGCACCGAAGCTCCCGCCGGCCCATCGCTGAATCCCGCCATCGATGGCTACACGTTGACCGCCGATGGCAACATCATTCATGTGCGCGCCACGTTAGGGTATCGGATCAAAGACCCGCTGGCTTACGCATTCGATTTCTTTAGCCTCTCGAATGTCGTGCAGAACGTTTTGAACAACGCGCTGCTTTACGTCTCGGCGCGCACGACCGTGGACTCGGCGCTGTTAAACAACGCCGGATTCAAGGAGAAGATCCTGGCGCGCGTCACGGAACAAATCGCCGCGCTGAAACTCGGCATCACGCTCCAACCTGGCGAAGTCAAGGTCATCCCGCCGCGTTATGTGAAACCAGCCTTCGACGAAGTTTTGGCTGCCAACGTGAACTACAACACCGTGGTGAACAAGGCGCAAGGCGAGGCCGGCGCCGTGCTCAGCAAGGCGCGCGGTGAGGCCAACGCGATCCTCAACACCGGGCAATCCGACCGCACGCGCCTGTTGCAATCGGTCGCCGCCGATGCCAAGGCGTTCACCGAGCAACTGCCCCAGTACGAAAAAAATCCCGAACTGTTTCGCCAGCGTATTCTGACCGAAACGTGGCAGAAGATTTTAGTGGCTTCAAAGGACAAGTTCTTTCTGCCCGAACGCGCCGATGGAAAACCGCGCGAATTGCGGTTATTGTTAAACCGTGAGCCGGCCAAAGAAAAAACCGAAACCCCGGCCAAACCCTGACGTCGTATGCAAGTCACTTCATTATTGAGCCAGCAAGAACACACGCATGACGCCGAATGCGCCTCGTGCGATCACGACCACGAGCACGCTCCCGTCCGTCTGCAATGGACACTCGTCGGGCTGATCTTTGTCATTAATGCCTTTGTCGTGGACTGGCTGTTTGAACAGGGCCACATCGTCGCCAGCGCCAGCGGCATGATCGGCGCCCTCGTGCTTGGTTATCCCATCGTCGTTACTGGCATCAAAGATCTTCGTCGCGGTATTCTCAGCATCAACGAACTCGTTTCCATCGCCGTGCTCGCCGCCTTTGCTTCCGGCGATTACAAGACCGCCGGCGTCGTCGCATTCTTCATGTTGATGGGCGAAATCATCGAAACCCGCACCGCTGAAGGCGCGCGCGCGTCCATCGAATCGCTCATCAAACTCACACCCACCAAGGCGCGCCGCATCAAGGGCAGCCACGAAGAAGAAGTCGCCGCGAGCGAATTGGTGGTGGGCGACGTCATCCGCATCCGGCCCGGCGACAATGTCGCGGCGGACGGCGTGATTGTGAACGGTCAAGGCTCGTTTAACCAGGCCACCATCACCGGTGAATCACTGCCCGTGGATAAAAAACCGGGCGACGACGTTTTTGCCGGCACGCAAAACCTGACCGGCGTTCTGGAAATCCGCGTCACGCGCGCCGGACAGGACACCACCCTGGGTCGTGTGCGCGAACTGATTCTGGCAGCGGAAAAAACCAAGCTGCCGATCATGAAGATCGTGGACCAATACATGAGCTTCTACACGCCGCTCGTGCTGGTCATCGGCGCGCTGGTATGGGCCTTCACCAATGATTTGAACCGCGTCATCGCCGTGCTCGTCGTCTCCTGCCCGTGCGCGTTCATTCTGGCGACTCCTACTGCGATGGTCGCTGCGTTGTCGGCTGCAGCGCGTCTCGGCATTTTGATCAAGAACGTCAGCGACATCGAGGCAGCCGCCAAGATCAATGCTTTCGTCATCGACAAGACCGGCACCCTCACCACCGGCAAGCTCGCCGTCAGCCGGCTGGCCCCGCTCGGCGATACTCCACCCGCCGAATTGCTGCGACTCGCGGCCACGGCGGAAAAGTACAGCAACCATCCCACCGCCAAGGCGCTGGCGGAATTGGCGCAAGAAGCCGGTGTGCCGCTCGTCGAGCCGAAGAATTTTTCCGAAACCGCCGGTCGGGGCATCAAAGCGGATGTCGATGGCGCCAACGTCATCGTTGGCCGCGCTCAATGGCTCAAGGACAACGGCGTGACCGAGGACTTCATGAAGTCGGTCGATCTGAACGAGACGGAAGGGTTCAGCCTGATTTTCGTCGCGCGCAACGGCAAGTGCGTCGGTTGGATTGGCCTGCAAGATCAGACCCGAAGCGAAGCCCGCGAAGCGCTGGTCGAACTCAAGGAAAGCGGCGTGCGGCGCATCGCCATGATTTCCGGCGACCGCCAGCCAGTAGCTGCCCGCGTGGCGCGCGAAATCGGTTGCGAAGAAGTGGTGGGCGATTGTCTCCCGCAGAACAAAGTGGAATTCGTCCGCGCGACGAAGGCCAAGGGTTATCGCGTCGCCGTCGTCGGCGATGGCGTGAACGACGCTCCGGCGCTGGCGGCGGGCGACATCGGCATCGCGATGGGCGCCGCCGGCAGTGAAGTGGCGATTCATAGCGCCACGATTGCGCTCATGAACAATGACCTTCGACGGCTGCCATTTTTGATCAAGCTGTCGCGCAGCACTCGAGCGGTCATCAACCAGAACTTTTTGTTCGGCGTGTTCTTTATCATCGGCGGTTTGACGCTGACCGCCTTTGGCTACATCGGACCGATTATCGCCGCTATCCTGCACAATGCCGGGTCGCTGATCGTCATTTTCAACAGCGCCCGCCTCGTGCGCAAAGGCGAGGAACTGGAACATTACCAACCAGCGCCGACCGAGCCGACTGACCGAGGCAACAAACATGAAGCCGCCGGCCAGTTGACGCCAAAGATGGCGTGAGCAATGAAAACAAAACGTTTTCTCATTTTTGCCACCCCCATAACTGTAGCTGCAATCATCAGTGGTTATCTGTTTGTAATTCTAAAGCCGCAAACCGGTCATTTGGACGGGAAGAAAATTACTGCTGCGGTTCAGGCCTACAGCGGCAAAATGAAATTGCAAAATCAAAATGTGCCGCCTTCGGTTTCTTTGCAGGAACTCATCACCAAAGGATTTTTGAAACACGAAGACGTTAGCGCCTTCGACGGAATGGAAGTGACAGTTTACTTGGCAGTGGATGAGACAAACCCTCAAGCAGTTCTAATGCGCGCGCGATTATCAGACGGCGGCCAAATAGGTGCTCTAGCCGATGGCAGCATTCACCAAGTTTCCAAATAACCGTTCAAGACCGCTGCGAATATTTATGCCCGTCGCCGAATTAAATCATCAATCGCAAATCGGAAATCAAAAATCCACTGAGGTCGTCGTCTCTGTTCGCGGTCTGACCAAAATCTTCAAGGATTTCTGGAATCGGCCCAAGGCGCGCGCGGTCGATAATGTTGATTTTGAAGTCCGGCGTGGCGAGGTCTTCGGTCTGCTCGGACCAAACGGCTCCGGCAAGTCCACGACCGTAAAGATGCTGCTAGGTTTGCTTTATCCGACCAAAGGGCACATCGAAGTTTTTGGCCATTCGCCGCGGCACGTCGCCACCAAGGCGCGCATCGGTTATCTCCCCGAGGAATCGTATCTCTACCGCTACCTCAACTCGCGCGAGACGCTTGATTTTTTTGGAAATCTCTTTTCCCTTTCGGGACGCGAGCGCGATCAACGCGCAGAGCAGTTGCTGGACATGGTGGGCTTGAGCCAGACGCGTACGCGAGCCGTGGGCGAGTTCTCCAAAGGCATGCAACGCCGCATCGGCCTGGCGCAGGCGCTCATCAACGATCCCGACCTCGTGATTCTCGACGAACCGACGTCCGGCCTCGACCCCATTGGCTGTCGCGAAGTGAAGGATTTGATCGTGGCGCTGGCGCGCCGCGGTAAAACGGTGATCCTGAGCAGTCATTTGCTGTCGGACGTGGAGGACGTGTGCGACCGCGTAGTGATTTATTATGGCGGAAGAATCCAGGCGATGGGCACGTTGAAGGAGTTGCTCGCCACGCCCGACGCCATCCGAATCACGACACCGGTGCTGCCGCGCGAGACGATGGAACGTGTGTTGGAGGTCATCCGTAAGGACGTGGGTGAACAAAAAGTCAAAATCGATAACCCGACACAAAATCTGGAGAGCTACTTTCTCGATGTGGTGCAGAAAGCCCGGCGGGCGATGGAAGAAACGTCCGGCGCCACCTCCGGTCATCGCGTCGCGGCGTATCTGCGCGGCGAAACGGAAGCCAAACCTTCCACCGACAAAATCCTGGAACGCCTCACGTTGCCGCAAACCGTGCCGTCTCCGTCGCAAGAGCAATCTCCGAAACTTCCGGCACAGGCGGAAGTAGATGAAGCGAAACTCGCAGCGTTGACTCAATCTGCAGAACCAGTCAAAGCCAGTGCTGAAACTGCGAAACAGACGAGTGATGACGAGTTACGCAAGGCAAATGAGAAGTTGGCGGGATTATTGGGCGAACGAAAGAAGTAGTCGAAATGTCGGCCAAAACTGTCAGCCTCCTGTTAACACTGGCGCTTATTGGATGCGTAACGCCACAGAAGAAGTCTGGCTCTCCCGTCACGATTCAAGTCGATAGAAGAATTAACAAAGATGCGATGCCGTATTGGTTAGGCTATTTAACGGCACGAGCTGGGTACATCGGAAAACACAAGGCCGAATACGTTGGCGAAACCGGAGTAATTGTGCCGCACTTTGAAGAAGAAGTCGATGCTCGAACTAAGGCAGCTCAAGTTTACGATGAACTGCAATCGAAAGTTAACGCAAAGCCAAACTCATATTTTGCAGAGCTCGCCAAGGTGAACAATGCTGGCTTTATGCGAGAATATGTCTGGACTTACTTGCGACAGACGGCTTGGACGGATAACCAAGAGCCGTCCAGACTAAAAGCGTTCGAGACTTGGGCGAAAGAGAATATCCCCAATCATCAACCTATAACTTACGGCAAGGTTACTTTCCAATGATGCAACAAATCTTTGCCATCGCCGTCCTGACTTGGAAGGCCGCGTTCCGTTTCAAGCTGTTCATTGTGTTGGCGGTGTTGTTGTTGGCGGCGGTGGTGGGTTTGCCGATTCTGATCAAGGATGACGGCACGGCGCGCGGGTTCACACAAATTCTGCTCACGTACACATTGACGGCCATCACCGCCTTCCTTGGATTATCGACGCTCTGGCTGGCGTGCGGCACGCTCGCCCGGGACATCGAGGAGTGTCAGATTCAGATGGTCGTCGTCAAACCGATTGCGCGCTGGCAAATCTGGCTGGGCAAATGGCTCGGCATCATGTCGCTCAACGCGTCGCTGCTGGCTTTGGCGGGCGGCAGCGTTTACGGGCTTCTGCAATGGCGCGCGACCCGGTTGCCGCCGGATCAGCAGGCCGTATTGCGAAACGAAGTGCTCGTGGCGCGAGCGTCGGTCAAGGAGGAAAGTCTGGACAAATACATCGAAACGCAAACCGACCAGTTGCTGCAGGAGCGGTTGAAAAAGAATCCGCTGTCGAGCGCAGACGTGCTGGAGGTCCGAAAGCAAATTCGCGAGCAGGTCAAGGCGCAGTTTCAAGTTGTGCCACCCGGCGGTTATCGTCCGTGGCAGATCAATCTGGGGCTGGCCAAGAATTATTTGCGGGATCAACCGCTTTACCTGCGCGTGAAGTTCAATGCCGCGGACAAGAGTCCATCCGGCACGTTCACGGCGCTCTGGCAGGCGGGCGTGCCAGAAAGCCAGCACTTGTGGCGCGACCAGATGAGCCTGGCGCCGGAGACATTTCATGAATTCCAGATCCCGCCGAATCTTTTCGATGAGAAGGGCGTGCTGACAATTTTTTTCCTGAATCCAAACGATACGGCCCTATTGTTTCCGCTCGATGACGGAATGGAGGTGCTTTATCGCCAGGGCGGCTTTGGCCTCAACTACGTTCGCGGGTTGGGAATCATTCTCTGTTGGATGGCGTTGCTGGCCACGTTGGGGCTGGCCTCGGCGACCTTTCTTTCCTTTCCGGTGGCCGCATTTTTATCGTTGGGAATCCTGACGCTGGTATTTTCGAGCGGTACGATCTCCGGCGCTGTTTCGGAAGGCACATTGATGGGTTATGATTCAGAGGCCGGCGCGCCGGCGCATACCGCAGTGGACGTGGTGGCCATCCCGGTTTTTCGGGCGTTGCTCAAGTTGATTAATCTGGCCAAGGATTTTTCGCCCATCGATTCGTTGAGCACCGGGCGCTGCATCACCTGGGGACAACTCGGCCAGGCTGGCGCACAAATTATCTTGTTGCTGTGTGGACTGTTGGGACTGATCGGGATTTTCATATTCAACCGGCGCGAACTGGCCACCGCGCAAGGAACGCAATGAAAAATCCAAATACCCAAATACCCAAATACCCAATTCTGCCGACTGGCATTTTTTTGGGTATTTGGGTTTTTGGGTGCTTGGGTATTTGGCACTTCCGCAAATGAAACACGCCAAACTTTACAAAGCGATGTTAAGCGCCCTCGCCATCGTGCTTTTGATCGGCGTGTCGCAAGCTCAGCGCGTGCTGAACCGCGAGCGCGATCAACTCGGCCTCACGCGTGTTACGCCGTTGGAAAACGCGCCCCCGGTTCTGGCATTCACGACTGTGGCCCTCGGCGGGTTTCGTGGATTGATCTCCAACGCGCTTTGGATTCGCGCCAACGATCTGCAGGACGACGGCAAGTACTTTGAGATGGTTCAACTGGCCGACTGGATCACCAAGCTCGAACCGCACTTCACTCAGGTCTGGCTCGTGCAAGCCTGGAACATGGCTTACAACATCTCGGTAAAATTCAAGGACGCGCCCGACCGCTGGCGCTGGGTCAAGAGCGGCCTCGAGTTGCTGCGCGATGACGGCCTGCGTTACAATCCGAACGAGACGCTCATCTACCGCGAACTGGCGTGGTTCTTTCAACACAAGATGGGCGCGAACCTCGACGACGCCCACATGTATTACAAGCAGCAGTGGGCCAATGAAATGTCGAGCATCCTCGGCACAAACGAAACCAAGGTGAACTGGGACGCGCTGATCCATCCGACAACGGAAGGGGAGTTGCAACGGACGATGCTGTTGACGAACAAATACAAGATGGACCCCAAGTTCATGAAGGAAGTCAACGATCATTACGGACCGCTGGAATGGCGCTTGCCCGAGGCGCACGCCATCTATTGGGCGGCGTTGGGACTGGAAAAGGCCAAACTTAACGAGCGGAAGATCAATCCGGAAGAGTTGATCACGTTGCGCCGCGTCATTTATCAATCCATGCAGTTGAGCTTTCAACGCGGGCGGCTGGTGGCGAACAGATTTCAGAAACGATTCGAGTTCGGTCCCAATCTCGACATCATCCCCAAAGTCAGCGCCGCCTACGAACAGCAGATGGCCGAGGACGAAAAGGACCGCGACCACATCGGCCGGGGACACAAGAATTTTTTGAAGGACGCGGTCTATTTTCTCTACGCCAACAACCGGGAAAAGGACGCCGCTTACTGGTTCAAATACCTGCGCCAGAAATATCCCGATGCCCTTCCGGCAAAACAGACGCTCGATGAATACGCCGTGAGCCGGGTGCAGGAGGAAGTGGGCGACAAATCGCCCGACCGCACCGAAGCGATGCTGGAGGGCATGTTGGCCAGTGCGTTTTATAGTTGGGCCATCGATGAAGATGACCGCGCCGAAGCTCTGGATCGGATGGTGAAGCAGTACTGGACGCGCTTCCAATCCGAGATCAAAGGTTCGGAAGGTAGAGTTGGGCTGCGACCACTTAGCGAAATAAAAAAGATCGTTCTGGATCGCCTGCTTGATCCTGAAAACGGCTTTCCGTTTGAGATGCGGGCCGTGTTGCGCACCAAGCTACGCATGCCGGCTGAAAGCGCGCCTGCTCCGGCTACAACCAACGCACCGCCGGCTGCCGCAGCGAAACCGTAAGAGCGGGCATCCGTTGCATCCAATGATTGCCTTGCGTCTCTCCTCTCGCGTAAGCTTTCGGGTCTGTGACGAAGGTTAATACCACCCAACGCCCGGTGCGTATCGGTCTGATTTCGCTCGGTTGCGCGAAAAATCTGGTCGATGCCGAGATCATGCTCGGCGCACTCATCCAGAGCGGCGTGGAAATCACCAACGACGCGGCCACCGCCGACGTGGTCATCGTCAACACCTGCTCGTTCATCGACAGCGCGCAGGAGGAGAGCGTCGATACCATCCTGGAATCAACGGAACTGCGTGAGGCGAAGAATCGTGGCCAGGGACTGATCGTTTCCGGCTGTCTGCCACAGCGTTTCCGCGAAGAACTGCCGAAGTTGCTGCCCGAAGTGGATGCGTTCATGGGCATTGATCAGGTAGCCCAGGTCGGGAACATTGTTCAACAGGCGCTGGTGCACCGCGCCGGGCGAATTCAAAATGGAAAATTAAAAATTAAAAACCCCAAATCGGAAATCGCGGCTCGGCTTGCCGAACTGGCTAAGTCGAGTGTACCTGCGGAACACGAAAACGAACAATCCCTTCGCCGCAGCGAAAAGCTTGGCAAGACCAAAACCGTCGTCACACCAGTCACGCCTCACGACTCACGCAACACGCAGCACGCCCCGCTGGTCGATGTCAACACACGCCCCACCTACATCCCCGACTTTGCCACGCCGCGTTTTCGTCTCACGCCGCGCCATTTCGCCTACGTGAAAATTGCCGAAGGCTGCAATCATCCGTGCAGCTTCTGCATCATTCCCCGGATGCGCGGCAGCCATCGCAGCCGGCAGCAGAGCGACATCGTGCGGGAAGCGCGGGCGTTGATCGCCGACGGCGTGAAGGAGTTGAACTTGATTTCGCAGGACTCAACCTATTACGGACTCGATCTGAGAGCGGGCCACAGTCGCGCAATTTCGTCGCCGGAGAAATTCAAAGCTGCCGCAAAATCTTTACCGGTCAATGCCACCACGCTCTGCACCTTGTTGCGCGAACTCAATTCGCTCGAGGGCGATTTCTGGATCCGCCTGCTCTACACGCACCCGGCGCATTGGACAGATGAATTGATTCAAACCATTGCCGAATGTCCAAAGGTGGCGCGCTACGTCGATATTCCGCTGCAACACATTCACGAAAACATGCTCGAACGGATGCGCCGTGAGACCAGCGAACAATACATCCGCGACCTCATCCAGAGAATCCGCTCCGGCATTCCCGGCATTACCTTGCGCACAACATTCATCGTCGGCTTTCCTGGCGAAACGGAAAAATATTTCCAAACGCTGCTCGACTTCATCCACGAAACGAAGTTTGAACGCCTCGGCGTGTTCACTTACTCGAAGGAGGAAGGCACGCGCGCCGGCAACATGCAGGGTCAGATTCCTGATAAGATCAAAAAACAACGACGCGCCCGGGCGATGGCCGAGCAACACCAGGTCGCGGTGCAAGTCTCCGAATCGTTCGTTGGTCGCACCCTTAAAGTACTGGTGGAAAGCGAAGCCAGCGCAAAAGCACTGGGCCGCGCCAACGTATTTTCCTGGGAGCATGGGTTGATCCGTGACCAGGAAACTCTGAACCCTCAACCCTCAACCCTCAAGTATTTGATCGCCCGTGGCGAGGCCGACGCGCCGGACATCGATGGTCGCGTTTGTGTGCGAGGCAGATTGCCGATTGGCGAATTTGCGCAAGTGAGGATCATCGGTCACACGGATTACGATTTGATTGCTGAGCCGGCGAGGGGACAATGACCCAAATACCCAAATATCCAAATACTCAAGGGCTGAGAGCCTTCCACCTCGCGTCTTGGGTATTTGGATATTTGGGTATTTAGGTTTTTGCGTCTTTGCATTAAAACAAAACCATGAACCTGCCAAACAAACTGACACTTTCCCGCTTCATGCTGACGGTCGCGTTCCTGGTGGTCCTGCTTTCGCAGTCGCGTTACCACCCAACTCTGGCCCTGGTCCTTTTCATTGCCGCCAGTTTGACGGATTATTTCGACGGCCGGATCGCACGGCGCGACCAGCTCATCACGAACTTCGGCGTGTTGATGGACCCGCTGGCGGACAAGATACTGGTCTGCTCCGCGTTTATCGCGTTCGTCGATCGCGGCTGGATGCCGGTGTGGATGGTAGTGGTCATCGTGGCGCGCGAGCTGGCGATCACCGGCTTGCGGTTGCTGGCGGCGTCGAAACAGGTGGTGCTGGCAGCGGAAGGCTATGGCAAACACAAAACCATTTCACAAATCGTGGCGATCATTTCGATTCTCGTCCTCCAGAGTTATCCTGAATGGGGCGACTGGTCGAAGGCGATTTTAGATTGGTGGGTGCCGTATTTCACGGCTGTGTCAAAATGGGTGGCGGTCGTGCTGACTTTCACTTCTGGCGCACTTTATCTTTGGAACAATCGAAGGTTGTATTTGGACGATCTATGAGTTGGTAGCATGGGAGCCGACACTTTTTCAAACATGATGTTTGCGAATTGGTTTGGGGGATGGGAGATAGTGTTGATTCTGGCCGTCATCCTTATTCTACTTGGTACCAAAAAGCTGTCTGACATGGGGAAGGGCTTCAACCAAGGTTTTAATGAGTTGTTGAAAGCGACCAGAGATGTGGCAGACGAATTGGGGGACAAAGAGCAGCGAGTAACCGGCGTTGTTTATGAGGCAATAACGCCCGACAGTCGGACGGCAGACTTTACCTTTCGTACCCAAACTGAAAATGATTCGTCCGTTATCCTTTTCATTGCACAAGGGTTTGGCGTGGGGCGAATACCGTTTGCGCCCGGCACGTTCGGTTCGCTAGTTGGCCTGCTCTGGTTCCTGGCTTTGCTCTCGACGGGAAATGTATTGTTGTTCCTGACTGGTTCGATTGCGGGAGTTGCGGTGTCCGTCTGGCTTTGCGACAAGGCCGAAAGCATTTTGAGGCAACGTGATCCACGCTCTGTGGTGCTGGACGAAATTGTTGCGGTGCCATTCTGTTTCGCCAGTTGGGTCGCCGTGTTATTTTTCAAAAACGGCCACCTGCCCGCTCCCGAATATTTCTTCTCCAGCGACACATGGCTGCTAACGGCTGGAGTTTTCGCAGCCTTCCGCTTTTTTGACGTCTTGAAGCCATGGCCGGTGCGGCAAAGCCAGTCGTTGCCCGGCGGCTGGGGCGTGACGATGGATGATCTGCTGGCGGCGGCTAATGTTAACGTAACCGTGCTTTTGGTTTACTGCGCTAAAATGTCTTTTGCTCTCTAGCGGCGCGGCGGCGCCGGCGGCAGCGGGAGGAGTTCGCCGGAAACGTTTTGCGTTGGTTGATACAGCCCCGGAGTCAGGCCGGCGAGCGGGTCGGCGTTTCGGTAATGTCGCCACCACAGAGCGATCACGATCAGGCTGATCAACGCCAGGGCGACGCCGAGTGCGATCAGTGCGGTGCGCCGGTTTACCTTGGAAAACTGGAGCATGATAAAATCCACAGCGGTGCGCGGTTGATCGGAGAGCGGTGGCGGCTCACTGAATTGTTCGGTCTGACTCAACTCTTCGTCCAGTGCGGCCATGATCTGCGGCACGTCCAGTTTGAGCACAGCGGCGTAGCTGCGGACAAACCCGCGAATATAGACCGTGGCGGAAAACACTTGGAAATTCCCTTCTTCCAGCGCCCGGACGTGGTCGGTCCGAATTTTGGTAATCTCGGCCACCTGGTACACAGTGAGGTTCTGGGCCTCCCGGCCTTCGCGGAGTTGTTCGGCTACCGTCGGCATGACGGCCTTAAATAGCGATTTTGTTCATCACTTGGCAATCACAGAAAAGCGGAGCAAACTTTTCCGCTCCGAAATTTCAAGGAATGCGTTTTAAAATTTGTATTTGATGAACAGGGAACCGAAACGGTCCTCCTGGATTTGTTTCACGAATTCTGGGGTGCGGTGAACGAAAGTGTAGCCCAACTCCCACCGGCGCAGCGCAAATGCAAACCCGCTTTTCCATTCGCCCACAAATGCCTCTTTGGCGACGTGATGGCCGTCGCGCAGAAGGTTGCCGTCAAGAAAAACCGTGTAAAGCACCGCCCGCCCTTCCACGCCCGTGAACAAATAAAATCCCCATCGTCCGCCGGTGCGGGAAGGCGACCAACCGCCTTCAGTTGTGATCAGCGAATCGATGGTTTGCGCGCCGAAATCGTCCGGCAGGTTCCAGCCCAGTCGGACGGTTGCCCCGAGTCGGAAGGAAGTATCGACGTTGCCAAGACTGGCCCCCGCGTGTGGAATGAAATCGACGTAGCGCACGTTTTCTTGCGCAGGTGAGAAGCGCCAGGAGCGCTGGTATTTCAACGCCAGTCCCGGCTCGTCCTTGAGTTGATGGGCCCAACCCGCCGGTTTGGCGGAGTTGTCGAGTTCGTGAAACAACGCCTGGGACACTTCCGCGAGTGACGCCCGACCAATGGCGCCGAAATCCAGTTGAAAGCTTTCCAGCATCGGTTGATTGCCAAAAGCCAAGCCACGCCGCTGAAGAATGAAACCGCTGTAAAGCCACCCGGCGTACGGGCGGTCGTTTGACACCAAGGTTTTCACCCCGATGTCGAGTGGGGTATAGATGCTCTGGCCCAGTTCATAGCCAAATTTCTCGGTGCGGAGCGAGAAACCCCACGCGGGAATTTTTGCGGAAAGGCCGGCGGCCCAGCGCGGCAGGACACCATCCTCCTGCAGATAGGCGACCTTGAATCCTTGTGTGTAATGCCCGTCGGTGTGAAACATGAAGTCGTTCTCTTCAATGAACGTACACACCGGCCCCTGATCAAAGGATTGAGGAAAAGCTGGCGTGGGTTGACCCAGAACCGAGGCCAACATTATTCCGGCGGCAATCCACTGACACCCGCGCACAGTTTGATTCACACCCAGGTTTTTGAACAGTTTAACCGCGGAGAGGGTCACGCCCCTGCCCGCTCATTTCCAGCATCGACTGATTGATTGCTAAACAGTCCGCAGCGTAATTTCATCATCACCCTGCATCGCTGAAAAGGCCAGGTAAGGAAAAAAAACCAGGTTCAGCACGGGCAGAAACACGAGGAGCACGAGCCACGCGCTTTTTCCCAGCGCCTCACAAAGCTTTGCGCACAAATAGATGAAGACGAAAACGCCCGGCAGCACAAATAGATATAACAGGAAGAGCCACGGCGAAATGCCGGCGGCGCGGTGCAGCGGAATCAACTGCAGAAAAGGCAGCCAGATCAACGGCCCCGGCTCGGTCTTTACCTTGAGGCAGATTCTCCTCATGCAGAATGAGTAAAAAAGGTGAAGCACCAACCACACGGCCAAGACCACGAGCAACAACGTGCCCAAATTGACACCACTAGCCTTGAGTTTGTCCTCGTATGAACTGCTGGTGCTGCGAAGGAATTCGGTGGCTTTGGTCTGTCGTATTTTGGCGGTTAATGACTCCAATTGGCTGGCCAAGGGACTGGGCTTATCCGGTTCCGCCGGCGCGTAGCCCAGTTTTTTCAATTCTTCGGGGTTCAGGTCTTTGAGCTTGAAACTGCTCAAGCCGCCGGCATGGCTGATGAACACCGCTGTTCTCGTCTTATTGAGGATCGTGACATTGGAATAGGTTTGCGAGCCGATCTTGAGTATTTCGAAGGTTTCATCCGCGCCCAGGGAATTCCCCACCCACATGGTCAGCAGGGTCAGAATCAGTAATGGGAGACGTCGAATGATCATTAAATGGAGCTTTGGCCGTTCACGCGTTGTCACCTTTTAAACCCAGCACCGCATCCGCGCACAAGTCAATAAAAGGAAACCGCACGGATTGCAATTCCTAAACCGCGGACAATTCACCTCATTGTTCTCCTCCATCCGCCCCGCCGCCGTCGAGGTCGATGAGAATGTCCCGCGGCTCGGCGCCCTTGCTGGGACCGACGACACCACGATTTTCCAGTTCGTCCATGATGCGGGCCGCGCGCGTGTAGCCGAGGCGCAGGCGGCGTTGCATCAAGGAAACGCTGGCTTTCTGTTCGCTGCGAATCACTTCGATGCATTGCTGCATGAGTTCCTCGTCTTCGTCAATTCCGCTTTCATTGTCAAAGTTGCCCGCGGGTTTGGAGAGTTGTCGGTGTATCTCCATTTCGTAGCTCGGTTTGCCCTGCTTGGCGATGAAGTCCACAATGGTTTGAATTTCGTGATCCGTGATGAGCGCGCCCTGGGCGCGAATCAGTTTGGCCGAACCGGGCGGCAGATAAAGCATGTCGCCTTTGCCGAGCAATTTGTCGGCGCCCATCGCGTCGAGAATCGTGCGCGAATCCACTTTGGCGGCGACTTGGAACGCGATGCGCGCGGGAATGTTCGCCTTGATGACGCCCGTGATGACATCGACACTGGGCCGTTGCGTGGCGACGATGCAATGGATGCCGGCCGCGCGCGCCATCTGCGTGATGCGGGCGATGGCCATCTCAACGTCGGCGGGCGCCACCAACATCAGGTCGGCCAACTCGTCGATGATGACCACGATGTAACTGAGCTTGTCGGGAATGACGATGTCCTCCTCGCGCGGCACCACGATTTCCTCGTCCACCTCGACGGCAAATCCGTCCGAGCCGGCTTCGACCTTTTCCTTTTTAGCCATGAGCGGAAGTTCGGGTTCGGTTTGTCGTATCGGCTTGTGCTTGGGCCGCTCGTTGAACGATTTGATGTTCCGCACCCCGACGCGCGCAAAAATCTGGTAGCGCTTTTCCATTTCGTTGACGACCCAGCGCAAGGCGAGGATGACTTTCTTCGGATCGGTCACGACCGGCACGACGAGGTGCGGCAAGGTGTTGTAATGTTGCAGCTCGACCACCTTGGGATCGATCATCACAAAACGAAGCTGATCGGGCGAAAAACGAAAAAGCAACGAGGCAATGATGGCATTGATGCAAACCGATTTGCCGGAGCCGGTGCTGCCGGCGATCATCAGGTGCGGCATTTCACCGAGGTCGGCCACGATTGGGTGACCGTAAACGTCCTTGCCCAGCGCCAGCGGAATTCGGGCCTTCGTACTCCGCCACTCCTCGGACTCCAACAAGTCGCGCATGATGACCTTGGTCTTGATCAGGTTCGGAACTTCCACCCCCACCGAACTTTTGCCGGGCACTGGTGCAAGGATGTGAATGCGTTCGGCTTTGAGCGCGGCAGCGATGTTGTTGCTGAGTGCGGTGATTTTTTCGAGCTTCACACCGGGCGCGGGATGCAACTCGTAGCGAGTGATGGTCGGGCCTTTGGTGATGTCGCCCAGCGAAACCTCGATTTCAAACTGCGCGAGCGTCTGTTGCATCAGCCTCGCATTGGCCATCAATTCTTCCTTCGACTCGGTTGGCTTGATGGTGGCGTCGGGATACTGAAGAAAATCAATCGACGGCAACTGGTAGTTGCCGATCAATGGGGTGGCGGCGACAGCGATTGGCTTCGGTTTCTTCGGCGCAGGTTTCGGCTTTGTAACCGGCGGTGCGGGAGCAGCCGAAACAGGATCGATGTGGATCGCGGGTTCTGATTTGGCATCGCCCGCTGGCTTATCCGCTTCTTCTGGTTTTGATTTGCCGATCGGTTCCAGCTCCTTGCCCAAGACATCCGCGGTGGTTGCGGCGGCGACTTCGCGGGCGGGAATGATTTCGACTTCGTCGGGTGGCGCTGGTTCTTTCGGCAGTTCTGCCGCCTTCTTGGAGCGGGGTGTGGCGGTGGCGGTTCTGGCCTGCGGCACACTCAGATCCCGAACGGTCGGTTCGGGCACGGGGCGGAGATCGGCGCCGAGGCCGGCCTTTTCCACCTGCTCGTGCAGTTTGCGTGCCTGCTTTTCGAGTTCACGGGCGCGGCGTTCGAGCGCTTTTTCTTCCGCGGTCATGCCCTCCACGGTTTCCGTTTTGGGCGACCACAAACCGCGCAGCCAGTCGCCGAGGCCGAAATTGGTCAGGAACAACAAGCTGATGAAATAGAGCGTCGCGTAAATGATGGCGGCGCCGACCTTGCCGAGCATCCAGAAGGCATATTCGTAGGTGAAGTAACCGAGCCAGCCACCCACGCTCTGCGTCGCCAATTTCTCCTTGGCTGCGCCCAGCCATCCGCCCGACTCCATCATGTGCAGGAGGCCCGTGAGGGACATCAAGAGCATCGTCGCCCACAGGATTGACCACCGTGATCGCTCCCGCAGATACCCCAGGAAGTTGAACAAATACGCCACGCCGAAAGCGGTCAACAGCAGCGGCACCGCATAAGCCCCGACCCCGAGCACGACGAAGAAGGCGAATGCCAGATGGGCGCCAATGGTACCGATCCAGTTGTGCGTGGGATGATTCGGTGGATTGCGAATGAACGAGAGATCGTAACGGTCGAAGGAAAGCTGGGCCACCATGAGCAACAACGCACCGGCGATCAGCACCACGCCAATGATGTCGTTAAACCCACGCGCCGATGTCGAGTCGGTCGATTCCTTTCGAGCCATGGGTGCACGTTAACAGTTTGAGATTCAAAGTTCAAAGTTGAAATACGCCACGTCGCCCGATTGACTTGCCCCGGCGCTTTGTTAGCGTTGCGGCAGCGTCATGTCGAAAAAATCTTTTGCCCGTCTCGCGCGCATTGTAACTGGCGCTTTTGGCGCAGCAGGCGACGAGACGTTTTCTCTGGAAGCCGGCCTGTCGCGGTTCGAGAAGTTCGTCCACTTCTGGGTGCTGGTGGTGGGCAGCTTTCGGCGCAACCGCTGTCCGGTCCGCGCCTCCGCGCTTTCCTTCACCACGCTGCTCGCGCTCATCCCCATGCTCGCCGTGGCCATGAGCGTCACCACCATGTTTCTCAAGTCCGAGGGACAGGGGCAGATTGAGTCATTCATCGAGAAGTTCGTGGAACAGATGATCCCGACGCCGATGGCTGAAACGAGCGGCTCGCCTGACGCCGCGGAGTCTCCAGACACGAACGCGCCGCCAGCAGTTCCACCCGGCAACGACTTGGTAACGACGGCTGTCGGTGAAAGCAAGCCGACGGAGAGCGCTGGCCAGACGAATGCCCCGGCGTCGCCGATTCGTGACGAGCGTGTGGTGGCCGTGCAAAAAAAAGCGGCGGGTAAAATCCATGAATTCATCCAAAACGCGTACAGCGGCCGGATTGGCGTGGTGGGGGTGGTGTTCCTGTTGTGGACGGCGATCGTGATGTTGACGCGCGTGGAAGAAACGTTCAACGACATCTGGGGCGTGACGCAAGGGCGAAACTGGCTTTCCCGCGTTGTGCTGTATTGGGCGACGATCACGCTCGGGCCGCTGCTGCTGGTTGGGGCGCTGGGATTGGCCACGGGATCGCATTTTCAGAAGACGCGCGCTTTCATCACCGATGTGCCATTTGTCGAACCGGTGTTCTCCCAACTGCTGCCGGTGATCGTGATCACGATCACTTTTGCGCTCTTCTACAAATTGATGCCCAACACCAGGGTGCAGTTCGGCGCGGCGCTGGTGGGCGGCGCGCTCGCGGGAACGGCGTGGCACCTGTTCAACGTGTTCAGTCTCTATGTCGGGTCGCGCGCCGTGAACGCCAGCAAAATCTACGGCAGTCTCGCGCTCGTGCCCTTGCTCATGCTCGGACTTTACACCGTGTGGGTGATCGTGCTGTTCGGCGCGCAAGTGGCCTACGCGTACCAGAATCGCGAATCATATTTGCAGGAAAAGCTCGCCGAGAATGTGAATCAACGCGGGCGCGAGTTCGTGGCGTTACGGCTGATGACGTGCATCGGCCAGCGGTTTAATCGCGGCCAGCCGCCGCCCACGGTGCGGGAAATGTCCCGCGAGCTCGGCATCCCGAGCAAGCTTGTGCAGCAGGTTTTGCAGACGTTGCTCGCCGCGCGGCTCGTGGTGGAAGTCTCCGGAACGGAGGGCGGTTATTCCCCGGCGCGCCCACTCGAAGCGATCAACGGCCATCACATCCTGCTCGCCATGCGCGCCACACAGGGGCAGGAATTGGTCACGCGTGATGAACCGGTGCGCCTGGAGGTTTATGGCGAGTTCGCCCGCATCCAGGCGGCGGAAAAGGCGGCGGCGTCATCGGTCACGATGCTGGCACTGGTCAACCGCGCGCAGGCGCGTTTGGAGATCGCGTCGCCAACCGTACCGGAAAAGGAAATCAATGCGACGACCGGCGTGGTCGAGGTGACGGAATTGCCCAACGAACCGGCTTTGGCCACAGTGCCCGAAGTTACGCCGACGGAAGACGGAATTAAACCCGCTTCACCCCAGCTACGCGCAACGACCGGCCCCATGGCCGAGGTCTCCACCGACGACAACCAAACCTTTCCTTTATGATTATTGGCGTCCCCAAGGAGATTAAGGAGTACGAGTATCGCGTGGCGCTGTTGCCATCGGCCGCCTATCAACTGATCAAGCGCGGCCATTCGGTGGTGGTGGAGCGCGGGGCGGGCGCCGGCGCGGGTTTTCCGGACGCCGAATACGAACAGGCCGGCGCGAAGTTGGTGGCCGCGCACACCGCGGTGTTCGAACAGGCCGAGCTCATTGTGAAGGTGAAGGAGCCCTTGCCCGGCGAATACTCTTTGCTGCGAGCGGGTCAGTTGCTGTTCACGTATCTTCACCTCGCCGCGAGCAAACCACTCACCCAGGCTCTCCTCGAATCCGGTGTCATCGCGTTGGCGTACGAGACCGTGGAAGTTAATCGCCGCCTGCCGCTGCTCGAACCGATGAGCGAAATTGCCGGGCGGATGAGTGTGCTGGTGGGTGGCTACTTTCTGGCCAGACACATCGGCGGCAGCGGCGTGTTGCTGGGTGGCGTGCCGGGTGTGTTGCCGGGAAAGGTGGTGGTGCTGGGTGGTGGCACCTCGGGCATCAACGCGGCACGCATGGCCCAGGGGCTTGGCGCGGACGTAACGATTCTCGAAGTGGACTGGGAGCGGATGCGTTTTCTGGACATCACACTGCACACGGCCCACACACTTTACTCGAACGAAGCGCATATGATGGAGCTTCTGCCAGAAGTGGACCTGCTCATCGGTGCGGTGCTGGTGCCCGGTGCCCGAGCGCCGAAATTGATCAACAGGGAAATGTTGCGCCGGATGGGACCCGGCAGCGTGCTGGTGGACATCGCGATCGACCAGGGCGGTTGCGCCGAAACTTCCCGTCCCACCACCCACCATGATCCCGTATTTGTGGAGGAGGGTGTGATTCATTATTGCGTGGCGAACATGCCGGGCGCTTATGCGCGCACCGCAACGCAGGCGCTGACCAATGTGACCTATCGCTATATCGAGATGTTAGCCGATCACGGCCTTGCGGAAACGTGCCAGCGACTACCGGCCTTTATTAGCGGCATCAATGTGATGGCGGGAAAAGTCACACACAAGGCCGTCGCCGAAGCGCACGGAATGCCGTATTCACCACCCGAGTTCGAGTGACCAGAAGACGGAAGTCCACATCGCACGATCGCCTCGGTGACCACACAAAAACTGATCGGTATTTCGTCGTTAATCTTCGTTCGGCAACTGAGTTCTCTCATTCGGTTGAAATCCGCTCGCTGCCAAATGCATTGAATATCAAGTTTGCGGGAGGAAGTGTTGTTGAACGTACGAGGTCAACCTCGAATCGATCAACAATCACGCTTCATTGGCGGGCAGATATCGATCCTGATCCAGCGTTTTATCGCCTCGTAAATAGACATTGTTTGTCCATTCGAAAGACACAACTCACGAGAGTGCGGAAACATTGCGAGTCCTATTCTTCTCATTTAAGCATCGGCTACTTCGCGAAAGGCCGTCGGCATCTTTGCTGGGATGCCCCCTGTTTGTCAGAAGCCAAGCGTCAACGCAATTGGCAAGTCACTTGCTATTCACAATAAAAAACAGTGAACGTATGAAGATTGAACAGGAGGTTTGCTCCAAGGCTTATGGTCGGCTCGGCGGGTTCTCGCTCGTCGAAACCGTCGTTGGGATGGGGATTATGGGTGTAGCTGCTCTGGCGCTCCTCTCGGGATTTACAGGTGGTTTTTTCACGATGCAAATGGCCCGTGAAAATCAGCGCGCCACCCAGATTATTCTGGAAAAGACTGAAACCATCCGACTTTACAATTGGGATCAGGTTAATTCCAACGGCTTCATCCCCTCCACGTTTACCGCGACTTATGACCCGCAGGGCACCAACAGTTCGGTTGGGACGATTTACAACGGTACCCTGATCATCACGAATGTGGGCATTAACGCGTCATACAGCAACGACATGAAACGGGTGATCGTCACACTCAATTGGCAGACCGGAAACGTGAACCGTAGCCGGACCTACACAACCTTTATTGGCCGCAATGGAATTCAAAATTACATCTACTGAATTTCGTGCCCCTTCCAGCGTGACCGGCATGCTGTTGGTTGAGATGCTGGTGGCGCTCGCAATCGGGTCACTGCTGGTGCTCGTCCTTTGCGCACTTTCTTACTACAGCACCTATAGCTTTGTTTCGCTCGCCAACTATGTCGATTTGGACCGTTTCAATCGCAATGCCATGGACACCATGACCAAGGAAATGCGCCAAACCAAGCGAGTTACTAGTTTTGCGACCAACAGCATCACGTTCGAGGATTACGATGGACGTGCCCTGACCTACACTTACAACCCCGGAGCAAAGACGTTGACCAGACTCAAGGACGGTGCGACCACCCAGGTGATGACTTATTGCGATTCCCTCTATTTCACAATCAACCAGCGAAATCCTGTGGGTGGCTCCTACGATGTTTACCCGGTAGCGACCGCTGGCACCGCCAAGGTCGTCAACGTCACCTGGAGATGTTCCCACACCATTCTCGGCCGAGTAGCCAATACAGAAAACGTTCAAACCGCGCGAATCGTCATCCGCAAACAAGGCACATGAAAACACGACTCATCCAAACACCAACGCTCCGAGGCAACACGTTGCTCGTCACGTTGTTCATCACCTCGATCATCGGCATTGTTTTGGCCAGTTACCTCACGCTGGTTCGAAATCAAAACTCTCTCACCATGCGTTCGCAAGCGTGGAATTCCGCCATCACCGTGATTGAAGCGGGCATTGAGGAGGGTCTGACTCATCTCAATGCGCACGGCACGACCAACCTTCTGTGCGATGGTTGGACGCTGAGTGGCGGTTTGTACTCCATGACGCGCACGATCGGCGATAGTTACTACGTCGTAACCATTTCCTCTGATTTCAATCCCGCCATTGTTTCTTACGGTTACGTACCGTTGCCTTCGTACGCAATGGTGAATCAGAATTCATTTTTTGCGACTGCCGGCGTCAACTACGATTCCGCACCCTACGTCAACCGCGCGGTTCGCGTGACCACCCGGCGCAACGGCACTTTCACCAAGGCGATGGTGGCCAAGCAGACCATCGACATGAACGGGAACAACATCGAGACCGATAGCTTTGACTCAACTAATCCAACGTATAGCACAGGTGGCCAGTACGACGTTACGAAGCGGAAAGACAATGGAGATGTCGCCAGCAATGACACCATCGTCAACTCCATCAACGTCGCCAATGCCAATATCCGAGGTCACGTCTCCACCGGGCCACATGGCACCGTCAACGTCGGTCCGAATGGGGTTGTGGGCAACGCCAATTGGGTCAACGCTGGCAATCACGGCATCCAGCCGGGGTACTTTACTGACGATATGAATGTGACTTTTAATGATGTTTCTGCGCCGTTCAACGGTGGGGCGGCCTCGCCCAGCGGGGGAAATTACAACGGCGACTCCTACACCTACATCCTCGGCACCGATAATTACCAGATGTCGAGTCTCAGCATGAGTGGGAGTAAGAACATGATTGTGACTGGAAACGCAGTTTTGTATGTAACTGGCAATGCAAGCCTGAGTGGCAATGCCTACATAAAAATAGCGCCAGGCGCCACCTTGAAGATGTATGTCGCGGGAAGTGCGTCTCTTAACGGGAATGGAATCATAAACCAGAGCCAGTACGCCACGAACTTCATGTATTATGGGTTGCCCTCCAATACTACTCTTTCGCTCACTGGCAACGGGACTTTTAAAGGCGTGATCTATGCGCCCAGTGCGGAGTTCAGCTTAAACGGTGGCGGTTCAGGCACTGACGATTTTATTGGCGCCAGCGTGACAAAAACCGTGACTATGAACGGCCACTTCAAATTCCACTATGACGAAGCCCTCATTGGTTTCGGTGGTGGCGGAAAATACATCGTCACCTCCTGGAACGAGATCTGACAGCAATGCTGATTGAATTCCTGAAGATCCCGTCAGTGGGCAGCATTTGCCCTGGCAAGAACCCGGGGATCGTCTGACGACCACGCGTGGGCCGACACATTTGGAACGGCACAAGGCCTCGCGAGATTAACTCTTTCTAACGCGCCCAGCTTGGGAAGAAGCAGGCTTGCAGTCGCAAGCCTGCACCTGCACGCAACTTGAACATAAACAGCGCCGGTGGCACTGGTGTCCGGGCTGCGGACGAATATCGGAAACATTCTCCTCGTACCAATCGGCCCGGCGGAGTTTCAGGCCCCCCCAACCTGCCGGCGCTTTCGAGGAACCATTGTGCTCGTGGCCGTGGCGAGAATTTCGAGGCGAGATGGGAGGAGAGAGGCGATGGCAGTTAGCCAACCAGCCGCGCCAGATTCTTGCCGGTTTCATCAATCCAACCATTCTCCGGCAGCGCGTAGGGACGGAACATTTCGAGGTGGCCTTCCTGCTCGTTAAAGAAGATCGCGCGATGGAGGCCGAGGTTGTTCGCCTTCGGCGAGTCGATGAGCACCGCCGAATCATTGGCGCTCATCTGGAAGAGAACCCGCATTTCGAATTCGCTCAGAGCTTTCCGGCTGAGGAAGCGGTTTACATTGTTGACAGTGTCGCTGGTGCAGATGACGTGAAAGCCCAGACTCGTTCCTTCGCAAATGAGTTTGTTGAAAATGATGCCGGGATTCGGACCACCACCTGCATCGTCGGTCGAAATGCCGAAGTCCTCTTCATGGCGCAGCTTCTTGAACCGTTGCAGGTCGTGGATGAACAGGTAGATCGCCGGCGCTTTGGCGGCGTATTCGGGATCGCCGCGCTTTTCCATTTCCTGCGCGAGACCGGTCATGATCTCATCAACCTCCGCGTTACCAGCGAAAGAGATTTCGTGCGGGATGGCGTGAACAACTTTATCAAGGAAGCGCCGATGCGGCGAATCCGGCGGGTCACTGTCGAAGAGAATGAAACGGGCGCTCCCGCGCGGATGTTGCGCCGCCAGCGAAACGAGTGAGACGGCCAGCAGAGCGAGCGCAGCTTCGTCGCGTTGGCCGACGATGAGGAGGTTGTTCCCGCTTTGCCGTTTGAACGTCGCTTCGGTCGGGCCTTTGATGGAGTTGGGCGCGCCGAGCCAGGCGCGCGGCGCAGCCACCGGTTTGATGGACTCGCCTTCCAACAAGCGGCGGAGCGCGTCGTTCTCCTCAACATGCGCAGGCGCGTTCCCTTCGAAGACGATGGGAGCCGGGTGCGCCTTCGCATCCCGATCGGCGCGATGGCGCACCTTGTCCAGATAAGTCTCGCGCACCTCGTCTGGCAACCAGACGATTTGGAAGGGGCTGTTGCCTTCGAGAGTGCCGGCGGTGTCGTTGTAGATGGCTTCGCCGGGACGTGAGAGGAGGCGCGGCGCGCCGTTGTTCTCGTCCATGATGAGGTAGGCGTCGGCTTCATTACACTGGAGCGCAATGCGGACGACCATTTGACCGAGGGTGGCGCGCGCGAGCGTGTAAGCGCCGCCGAGCGTCTGCGATCCGAGCAGCACGTGGATGCCGAACGCGCGGCCTTGCCGGACGATCCGGTCGAGCAGCAGCGCCGCCGTTTGCGAAACGCGATCATCCTCGACGAAGAATTCCTGGAATTCGTCGATGAGGAGGAGCGTCCGGGGAATCGGCTCGGTGCCGCCCGCTTTCTTGTAGCCCGCGATGTCTTGAACGCTGAGTTTCCGAAACAAATCCCCACGGCGTTTTAATTCTTCGTCCACCCGCTGAAGCACGCTCAATCCAAACTCACGGTCGCTCTCGATGGCGACGACCCGCGCGTGCGGAAGACGGCTCGTTGCGTAGCACTTGAACTCGACGCCCTTCTTGAAGTCCACCAGATAAAACTCGACCTGATCGGGACTGCACCACAACGCGAGGTTGGTGATCATCACGTGGAACAACGTGGATTTGCCTGACCCGGTCTTGCCGGCGATGAGCGCGTGCTGTCGCGTGCCCTTGCCGAGGGCGAGGTATTGCAATTTGGTCGCCCCGGTGCGGCCAATCGGAACGCGGATTTCGGTCGTTGTGTCCTCACTCCAGAGTTGAGATTCGGGTGGAGCGACTTCGGCAAACGGCATTTCCACGCGGTTGGAATCGATGCTCGCGCGGCCAACTTTGTGAAGGAACTCCGTTGCCAACACCGCGCTGGGTGGCAAATCAAGACGCAAAGTCGTTCCATCGAGTGGCTGACCGGCCAACGTGAACTCATTACCTTTCGCCTGAATGCACACACTGCTCTTGCGGAGTTCCTCCGGCACAAACTCCGTCGGCGCGAGCTTCCGTTGGTCCCAATGGATCAAGGTATAAACACCGCAGCGCGGACCGCTGACCGCGATGCTGAGGAGACGTTTGGCCGCCACCTCGCTGAAGTTCGTCGGAAAATCCGCGACGACGAGGAAATGAAATTTCTCCGCGATGCGGCCCGCCTGCTCGTTGTATTCCGCGATGGTTGCGTATTCGTTGCGGAGATACATCTGCGTGACCTTCTCGATGTGCTCGTTCAGGTTCGCGAGTTGTTGCTCAATCTGGTCGGTCTTGGTCCAGATGCGGCCATTGATGAGACGGTCCTCGTAATCCGCGAGATGCATGATGCCCGCGAAGTTCTGGCCGAGTTCCAAGGGGTCGAGGATGGAAAAGTTCACGCGACCCGGTGGCGCGACCGAAAGGAGGCGCAGGATAATGTTGTTGAGCGCTGTAATCACTTGTTCACGGCCTGAGTTCTTGGTCTCGAACAGCAGCGAACCTTGCTCTGGAAACGTGAGCAGCAATGGGAGATTGAAATTTGTCGGGCCGGGAATCGTGAGATGCTTGTTTCGCGGAAAGGTCTCGGTGAGCTTGGTCACGTCCACGTCCAACCTGCCGAATTTCACCGCGTGAGCGAACTCCGACGGCGGATTCCAATCCTTCCACGAAGCCGAACTCCACTCCGGGAAAAGCTTTTCGGAGATGGACTGTGCCGCGCTGATGGCCTCGAAGATGGGTTGAAGCTTTCCCTTCCATTCAGCTTCCAACGTCTGCCAATGGATTTCGTATTTCGCTCCGAGCTGTTGCTCCTGCTCCTTCTGGCGGCTCTCGAATTCACGCTTCCGGGTTTCGGCGGCCTGCTTCACAGCGGCGACACGGCCCGGTTGCTCGCGTTCCAAAAGCGCGAGCCTGGCGGCGCGAAGTTCCTCGTTCTTGTCCAAAGCGCGTTTCGCTTTCGTGTCGATTTTGATGGTCGCCTCCGCCCGCAACTCCGCGGCACGCCTCACGTTTTGTTTCCAATCGGCCTGAAGCGACTGCGTCCGGTCATCGGCTTCCGTTTTGATTCGCTCCATTTCCTGCTGAAGCCCAGTCACGGATTTTTGTTCACAGGCGTCAAACAGTGCTCGCGCCTGAGCGAAAGCCGTGGCGATGGCAGTGGCGCCCGGCGCAATCAGCCGCCGGCTGATGAAGTAAAGAAAAAGAATGACGACCAGACCGGCAGCCGCGCCGAAAGCCGCCGCGCGATCACTGATGGAATCGATTCCGAAATGCTTGAGGGCAGGCACCAGCGCCGTGCCGATCAACAGCATCAGCAGAACGAGAAACCACAGAGGGGAAAAACGAAACAAGAACTGCAGCGGCGACCTTCGAAGCTCTCTCAGCTTGTCCCTGGTTTCGCTGGCGCGCGCGCGAAAGAGTTCCAAGAGCCGATTGTGGTCTTGAGCAAGATCGACCTCCGGCGTTCTCGATAGCATCCGGCGAAATTTACCGTATCCGCGAACGGCACTTCGTACGCGCCGTTCAAGGACGACCAAAGACTCGCGCTCAGCGGCGAGTTCATTCGTGAACGCTTCGAACGCCGCTTCGGTTTCCTGCAAGCTCGGTTCCAGGCCGCGGTCGGTTTGCAGGAGATCGCGTTGGACCTCGAACGTCCGCCTTCCCTGCTCGCTCTCAATCTGCTCCAGCCGGCGTTGCTTTGTCGCCTTGTGGATCTGGCTGATCCAGGATTTTCGCTGGTCGAAGCGGGATTGGATTCTCTGCGTCTCGGCTTGGAAGAACTCATCGGCTTTGGCAAGTTCCGCTGCGGACACCGCCTGGCGCTCCTCGGCGGTTTGCTTGAGACGCTGACGGAGTCTCGCGCTCTCAGTGGAAAACTCACGATTGAGTTTCTCCTCCCGGTCAGCGAAATCGCGGATCGTCGTCTTCAAACTGTTCAACTGTTCGAGCGTCTTCGCTACGCTGGCATGGCTACTCACAGTCACTCCTGACCTTGTTCATGGTTTTCTCGAGTTCCTGAATGCTGCTGACGGTCCTGTTCACGCCCGACAGCAGTTCATCCATGAATCTCTGCTCAAACTCCTGACTCTTCGCGTCGCGCCAGGAATATTTTGTCTGCGCCCATTTGCTCAACAACTCCTTGGTGAGCGCCTCGAGCCTACCTTTGTTGGCGGCCATGCTCATGATTTGCGTGCCTCGGTCTCTGGCGTGACTGTGGCGCCCGTTGTGCCCGATTCTTGGGGCACAGTTTTCGCGGACAACGTTTCGGGCGGCGACAAATCCGCATAATCACCCAGCGTCCGGATCGCCTGAGTCAGATAGACGACCGCCTTGCCCATGTGGACGGCCAGCACATCGCGCAGTTTATCCACGTCTTTGGCCAGCGGCTGCACGCGATTGTCGTAATGCCGGTTCCATTTTTTCACGAGATCCAATTTTGCCTGCGCCTCGTTGAGCGCGCGTTTGGCCTTGAGGACGGCCATGTTCTCGGCTTGGGTTGCTTCCCGCAAACTGGACATTCTGGCGCTGAACAACTCGTGTTGCTTCTCCTGAAGTTTTCGGGTGCGACGTTGCGTTTCATGCTGCCAATGTCCAAGCCGGTCATCCTCAATCCAGAGTCGCGTGCGCTGGACATCGCCGCTGATTTCATCGAGGACGCGCATCGCGTTCGCCAGATAAACGATGAGGCTGCTACGGAAGGACTCCAGCGCTTCGATGGAAGTGACTTTGGCTTTTTCCGGCATGGCATCAACGCTGTTTCAGGTAATCCTCGATGCGTTGGGCTTTGCGCAACAGGTAGGGCGTGTGTTGATTGGAAACCTCCACGAACTTCTTCAGCGCCTTGATCGTGTTCTTGAATTCGTCGGAGAACTTGGCGTGCTCCTGGTCCTGCCAGGTGTCACCCAACGCGGCGAACCGCGCCTGCAGCGAAGCGATGCGGTTTTGCACGTCGAGGTTGAAGCGCTTCAGTTCCTCGGCGAATCGCCGCACTTCCTCCGGGTCCATGATTGCCTGTGCCATATTGCCTTTGGTTTATGCGTTGTTCTGAATCAACCTACCAAACGGAAATGCCTCTATCAAACTCCAATCACCAGACCCCTCACAATGCACAATGGGTGTCGAACAGGGAAAGCCGGAATTGTTTGCTTGTTTCACCTGCCCTTGCAGCTAAAGTCGCTTCAACTAGAAACGGATTATGAGTCCACAGGGCGTCATGCGGTTAATCGGCGTCGCTATCCTGATTTTTTGCATCGTCATTATGGCAGCCTCAGGCACGTACGTCGTGCATCCAGGTTATCGTGGCGTGCAGGTGACAATGGGGAAGGTTTCACCCGCCTTCAAACCCGACGGCTTCGGACTCAAGTCGCCGTTCATCACCACGATTCATCCAATTTCCATCCGCCAACAGACCGCCGAGGACAAGGCGGAATGTTATTCGTCCGACCTGCAGCAGATTCAGATCGAACTGCGCGTGCTGTTTCGCATTCCCGAAAGCTCCGTGGTGAAGTTGTTCCAGGAGTATTACGGCGAGCCGTTCGACAGTCTCGTCGCGCCGCGGGTGCATGAGGCGGTCAAGGAGGTAACCGCGTTGGAGAGCGCGGAGCAAATCGTAAAGAACCGCGAGCAAATCAAAACGCGCGCGCTCGAGCTTGCCCGAAAGAAGGTCGGCACGCTGCTGGTCATCGAGGACATCGTCATCCAAAACATCGCACTCACGAAGGAACTCGAACAAGCGATCGAAGCCAAGATGGTACAGGAACAGGACGCCTCGAAGTCGAAGTATCTCCAGCAGCGCGCGCAGATCGAAGCCGATACCTCCGTCATCAAGGCCAAAGGCGAAGCCGAGTCCATCCGCATCCGCGGCCAGGCGTTGAAGGAGAATCCAACTTACATCGATTTGCAGATCGTGGACAAATGGGACGGCCTCACTCCGTTGATCATCGGCGGCAGCGATAATTTCGTGCTCCCGTTGCAGGACCTCGAACGCCTCCGCGAATTAAAGCGCAATGCCAACACCCCGAAATCCGCGCCCGCCGCCGGGCGGCGCCCGAACCCCCGCTAACGCCATGAACCCCTCGTTCCTGCCTAAGATTATCGGCGCCGGGGTGCTGGTGTTCGTGCTAATCATTGCGAGTGCCACCACCACTTATGTCGTCCAACCGGGGACGCGCGGCATCAAGGTCACGCTCGGCAAGGCGGCGGACCAGTTCCTGCCAGAAGGGTTTGGGTTCAAAGCGCCGTTCATCACGATGATCGTGCCGGTGAACGTCCGGCAAAAGACGCAGTCCGTTCGCGCCGAATGTTTTTCGTCCGACTTGCAACAGGTCATCCTTGATTTACGCGTGCTTTATCGCGTGCCGGAGGCGTCGGTCGTGCAGATTTACAAGCAATTTGCCGGGGACCCGTTCGACAGCCTTATCGCGCCGCGTGTGCAGGAGGCGCTCAAGGAAGTTACTGCGCTGCTGACGGCCGAGGAAATCGTCAAGAGCCGCGAGGAAATCAAACAGAAGGCGCTCGCGGCAGCGAAACAGAAAATCGGCGTCATGCTGACGGTGGAGGATATCGTCATCCGCAACATTGAGCTTTCCAAGGAACTGGAACACGCCATTGAGGCGAAGATGGTGGCCGAACAACAGGCCGCGCAGGCGCGCTTCACGCAATTGCAGACGCAAGTGGAAGCCGAGACCGCGGTCATCAGCGCGCGCGGCGAAGGGGAAGCGATCAAGGTGCGCGGCGAAGCGCTCAAGTTAAACCCGGCCTTCCTGCGACTGAAGATTGTCGAGCGCTGGGACGGCAAATCACCACTGGTTGTCCCTGCGGACGTGAACAACACCGGGGCCGCGCTGTTGCTGCCGCTTGGCCCGGCGGAAAAACCGTCCCCACCATGAACCCACGAACGCGAGCGGCTTTGCAGATTGGCTTATTGCTTGCGGTGGTGGTCGCGTTGGTGTTGCTGTTTCCGCGGGCGTATTCGTTTGTCGAGATGGCCGCGCGCGAGTTGCGTTATTTCTGGTGGCTCATTCTGCTGGTGGCGCTGGCGATTTGGCTCATTTGGGGAATTGGCCGCAAGCCCAAACAATGATTAAGTTGGAGGAGAGCAGTTCCCGCTGTGGATGTCCTTTGCAGCCAGAGGTTGACTAAAGCCGCAATGGCGCGGCGTTTGGCGAGAGAAAATTCCGCAAGGCGAACAGTTCCCAGGCGAACGGCACATAACCGCCATAACCGAGCAGCGGCATTTGAAAGATGTGCAGATAATTTACGCCGGGCGTGTGATAAATCCATTTCGGGTAGGAGAAATAATTCCACATTTCCCAGAAGAAACCGCATATAAGCGCGCCCACCGACAGCGCGATGACGGGTCGCCAATCGCCGTCTTGGAGCCGCGTGAAGAGATGCCGGCGACCCAGCGCGATGTTGAGCGGTTCGAGGATCAGGAACACCGCGCCCCATACCAGCGGATAAAAATATTTCGGCCAAACCAGCGTCAACGCGAGCATGGCCAGACCCGCCAGAAAAAGTCCGAAAGTGAACGCGCGCGTGGGCACGAGACGTGGGCCGTTGACGAACCGCTGCGTCCAACGAAAAGTCCGCACCAGTTCCGCGGTTTCAAACACCGCGGGCATCACGGTCGAAAACGAGATGGTGCACAATATGAAATACTCGAAGCCGTTGAAAACCGCGCGGCCGAGGTATTCCCAGTTTCGGGTGCGCTGGTTGATCCATTCAAACAACCACCATGCCGGCGCCGAGGTGACGAACAACCAGATGAAATCGCGTCGCGAACGAGTGAGGATCGACGTGCCACTGCGCAAGAGGACCAATGCATCGACCACCAGAATGTAGCCGAGCCAGAGCGGGAAAAAGAAAAACGAACTGCGCATGGTGTCGTCTGGCAGCAGCCAGTTCAACGGCCAGAACACCACGATCAGGATCAACCCTGTGCAACCATGTGGCACCCTTGCGACTCCTGCCACATTCTTCAAAGCGTTCACGCCCGATTCATACCACAGGATTCAAGCGTGTGACAAATGGGAGAGATTCCGCGAGCAATGCAACTGCCCGCATCGCGCCCATGCACCATGCAGGACAAGTTTATGTTGCATATGCAACATGAACTTGTCCAAGCACCCAGGGGATTAAGTTGCATCGCCGTGACGTTGCGACGACGAACAATGGGTTCCTCAACTGGATGGCTTCGGCTCGGGCTTGGGCTTGGTCTTCGTGCCTTTGAATGGATTGGGGCGCTCCGGAAAGAACTTCGCACAAATCTCTTCGAACGTGCGGTCGAGCACGCCGTCTTCCGAACTGAACATGTTGTCGCCGTACTGGCCGGCTTTCAGCACCCACTCCCCTTTCTTCAGGTCGTAGAATTCGATGTGAAACACGCGAAATCGAAACCACACATCCCAGATGCTGGCATAGACGTAGCGACACAGGAGCGCTGGTTGTTTCAAGTCCGCCTCTTCGACGATCCCGCCGCGCACCAATGCGAGCGAGGCTTTGGCCTCCTCGAACCCGCTCTTTTGGTTTTCCGCGGCGGCTGGCAGCGTGATGTTCGCAGTAGCAAGAAACTCGTGGATGGGGCCGGCTTTGATGGCGAAGTTGACGTTTTGCGGGAGGTTGCCGCCCGTGCGCGCAAGGACGTTCATCGGGTTTAGGGTGGCGGCGACGATCCCAATCGCTTCTCCGCGCTCGTTCAAAAGCGGCGCGCCGCTGCTGCCGGGTTGGACTTCTGCCGAGACCTGGAGTTGCTTGGGATTGTCCTCCATGCCGACCGTCGAACTGATCAGCCCTTTGTTCAGGCGCGGAGCGGTGCCCAGGACTTCGGCCAGCGGAAATCCCATCGTGTAGGCGTCCTGGCCCATGTGATAGTTCGTGTCAGAGGCGAAGGGCAATGGACGAAACGGGTCGTGTGCGCCGTCCACCGTGATTAACGCAAGGTCAAGATTCGTATCCATCGTCACGACTCGACCAACGTAACGTTTGCTTTGGATCCACACGGTGGCGTTGGTCTGACCTTCCAGCACATGCGCGCAAGTCAGCAGTTGGCCTTCGGGTGTGAGGACGAAACCGCTGCCCTGTGATTCCAACGGCGGGCCGTCTTTCTTCATTTCCACGACCTCAAATCCCGACTGTTTGAGCCGCGACAAAATGCGCGGGTGGACTGAGCGCGGATCGTTTTCAATGGGAGCCAGATATACCTTGCGATACGTCTCCAGCTTTCCCGATGAACGGAGCGTCGCCTTGGGCGCGAAGCAACCGGTCAAGGCAAGCGTGATCAGAGGCAGGAACAACCCACTGCACCACCAGCTCCCCCGCAAAAAGCGCACGCTATTCATCTCCGTTGATTAACTTGGATTCGGTTGACTGATACAAGTGAAAACGCTCTTGTATTTTAAATGCAAAGTTTACTCAGCCAAACAAATCCAACTGCGGCGGCGGGGCGAGTTGCCTGAGCTTGTCGCGGTCTTGCTGGCGGCGTGGGGATTGGCGCACTGTGCCTTCCGGCGTCAGTTCGGACTCCTCGAGATTCACCAAGATTTGTTTCGCACGTTCCAACACGTCTTTCGGTACGCCGGCTAGGCGCGCGACGTGGATGCCGTAGCTCTTGTCCGTGCCGCCTTCGACGATCTTGCGCAGGAACACAATCGAATCGCGCCACTCGCGCACGGCCACGTTGAAGTTTTTCAGCCGCGGCAGACGCTGGGCGAGTTCGGTCAGCTCGTGATAATGCGTCGCGAAGAGCGTCTTCGCACCGACGGCGTTGTGCAGATGCTCGACAATGCTCCAGGCGAGGCTCAGCCCATCGAACGTGCTCGTGCCGCGCCCGATTTCGTCGAGCACGATGAGACTGCGCGGTGTGGCGTTGTTTAAGATGTTCGCCGTCTCGGTCATTTCGACCATGAAGGTGCTTTGCCCGCGCGCGAGGTCGTCGCTCGCGCCAATGCGGGTGAAGATTCGATCCACGAGATCAATCCGCGCTTCCGCCGCCGGCACAAAACTTCCCGTGTGCGCGAGCAACGTGATCAGCGCGACCTGCCGGATATAAGTGGATTTGCCCGCCATGTTCGGCCCGGTGATGAGCGCGATTTGGGGGTAAGGAGTCCCGCCTTTAGGCGGCATCGTGTGACCTACCTCGCCCGCCGAACCGCCTAAAGGCGGAACTCCAAACGCTGTGGCGTTCGCCACCACACCCAATGTCGTATCATTCGGGACGAAGCGCTCCTCCACCAATTGCTGCTCCAAGACCGGATGCCGTCCGTCGAGGATTTGCAACACACCTTCACCGCCAACCTGCGGACGGCAATAGCTATGCAGCCGTGCGGTTTCGGCGAACGACGCCAGCACGTCGAGTTGTGCGAGTGCGGCGGCGCTCTGCTGGATGCGCGCCATCTGCGCCAGTACTTCCTCGCGCACGCGTTGGAAGAGTTCGTATTCCAGCTTCACGCTGCGCTCCTCCGCGCCGAGGATTTTGCCCTCCATCTCCTTCAACTCGGGCGTGATGTAGCGCTCGCCGTTTGCGACGGTCTGCTTGCGGTGGTAATGCGCCGGAACTTTGTCGAGGTTTGCCTTGGTGACTTCAATGTAGTAACCGAAGACGGAATTGAAGCGCACTTTGAGCGACGAAATTCCCGTGGCCGTGATCTCATCCGCCTGCAGCTTGGCGATCCAATCCTTGCCGCCGCGTTGGGCGTTCCGTAATTCGTCGAGATTCGTGTCGAAGCCGTCGCGAATCATACCGCCTTCCTTCACCGCCAGCGGCGGCTCGTCCACGATGGCGTGCCCAATCAACTCCACGAGGTCGGGCGCTTCGGTCAGTTGAGCGTTCAATTCTTCAACCAAGTTGGCGGGGTGAGCGTCCTTCAATTCGTCCGTAGCAGCCGACGTAAGGAGGCTCTGACTTTCATCCTTCAGAGTGAGCCTCCTTACGTCGGCTGCTACGAGATCATTGAGGATTCGCTTCACCGCCGGAATCTGCTCCAGCGCCATGCGTAACGCCACGAGATCACGGGCGTTGCCACTGCCAGAACTGAGCCGGCCAACGGTGCGCTCCAGATCACGAACGCTCGTGAGCTGCGCGCGGCAAGCGTCCAGCCCCGGGGTGTTTTCGATGAACGTCTGCACGGCTTCCTGCCGGCGGCGGATCGGTTCAACGGCGGCGAGCGGTTGCGAAAGCCAACTACGCAACAACCGCGCGCCCATCGGCGTGAGCGTCTTGTTCAGCGCGCCATAAAGCGATGAGTTACGCGGAGCGTCATGATGGAGCGGTTCGAGAATTTCCAGATGCCGCAACGTGGTGTAATCGAGTGCAAGAAAATCGCTGCGATGATAAAACGAAAGCCGCGTGAGATGCTTCACGTCGCGACGCAAATTCTGCGCGAGGTAATGCAACGCCCCGCCCGCCGCGCCAATGGCGGCGGTGCGATCCTTCAGCCCGAAGCCGTCGAGCGACGCGACCTTGAAATGCTCGCGCACCGTGTAAAGCGCAGTCTCGGGCGCGAACGTCCAGTCGTCGTAGTCGCTCACGATCCAGCCAAAGTTGGATTTGGAAGTGACGAACCCCTCACCCGGCTTCGCCACCCTCTCCCCATCCGATGGGGAGAGGGACGGGGTGAGGGACTGCGCATTTCGTCCTCGCAACAAATCACCTACCGCGCTTGCCTCACCTGGATAAATAATTTCCGCCGGGCGCAGCCGTTCCAGTTCCGCGAGCAGCGCGGCGTCGGATTCCAGTTCCGTCGTCAGGAAATCGCCGGTGGTTAAATCCACCAGCGCGAGGCCGAAGATTTTTCCGTTCGGATACACGGCGGCAAGAAAGTTGTTGCGTTCAGCGGCAAGCAGCCGCTCGTCGAAATGCGTTCCCGGACTGAGGATTTGGGTGACTTCGCGTTTGACGAGCTTGCCGGGTTTCGCGTCCTCGGTTTGATCGCAAATGGCGACCTTCCGTCCGGCTTTGAGGATGCGCGCGATGTAACCGTTGGCCGCGTGAAACGGCAGACCGCACATCGGGACGCCGTTGCGCGCAGTGAGCGAGAGGTTGAGCAACTGCGAGCCGTCCTTGGCGTCCTCGAAAAACATTTCGTAGAAATCGCCGAGGCGGAACAAGAGCAGCGCGTCCTTGGGCAGTTCGCTCTTGATGCGGCGATACTGCGCCATCATGGGAGTGAGTTGTGCTTCGGCGGACATCGGCAGGAACGTTAGTCGCGAATCGTTTTCAGGTCGAAAGGAAATTTCTCGCTACGTCAAGCTGGCGGGAGCATTTTTGCGCCAACGCCGTCCAACGGGAAGGACATTATGAAATTGCTGACATCTGTTGCTCTTGGCCTGTTGCTCTGGCTTAAAACATTCGCCGCGCCACCGCCGGAATACGAATCGCTCAAGACCAACGCGGAGAAGCTCTACGCCGACGGTTCTTTCGCCAAGGCACATGATCTTTACGCCACCGTCAACTTCACGAATCTCCCGCCCGCCGAATCGCGCTGGGTGAGCTTTCGTCTGGCCGACACGCAATGGCGTTCGCAAGCCACGACCCAAACCGCTGACACTACCAAGCTCGACCAAGCGCGGCAGGAGTTGGAGAAACTCGTGCGCGACGTGCAGCGCACGGAAGACAAAGACCGCGTATGGGTGGAGGTGCAGGAGTCACTCGGCGACTTTTGGTGGACGCGGCGCAATCAACAGAATTGGGGCGCGGCGTGGCCGTATTACCAGCAGGCGCTGGATTGGTGGGCGGGCACAGTGGACATCGAACTGGCGCGGGAGCGTTACTTGAGAATCATCTGGCGCATCGCGTCGCCGCCCGGTCGTGAGCGCTACTACCAATACGGCAATTATGGCAACTACCTCCCGATGCCTGTACTGGAAAACGTCCTCAAAATTTCGCAGACCGACAACGACCAGGCCCACACGCATTACCTCATCGCCATGACCATCCGCAACCAAGGCGGCGACTGGGAGCAGCGCGCCCGCGTGCCGGAGCATTTCGAGGCCGCGCTCAAGATCGGCAAGACGACCGACTGGTATGACGACGCGCTCTACAATTACGCCGAGTGGATGATGAACCAGGGGCGGGTCATTCCGCTCAAGGACGGCAACTGGTCTTCGCAGCCGGATTACGTCAAGGCGCTGGAACTGTTTCGCCGGTTAGTGGGGGAGTTCGCCAAAGGCGAAACGCGCTTCTGGGAACAGGCGCAGGCGCAAATCAAGAGCATCACCGATCCGCAACTTGGCCTGAGCGTCGGTAACATCTTCCTGCCGGACTCGGAAATTCAATACTACCTGAATTGGCGCAACGTGAAGCGTATCGACCTCGCGCTCTATCCAGTGGAATTGAATCGCGACGTGCAGCTTTCGGGACAGGACGAGCGCCGCAGTGACTGGTTGCATTCCATCGACCTCACCAAAGTGGAAAAAATCAAGTCGTGGTCATTCGATGCTCGTAGCCGCGGACGTCAGTCCGCGCAAACTAAAGAATCGGAAAGTCAGCGCCGACTGACGTCGGCGGCTACGACCGAAGACGACTACACGCCCGGCAGCGGCACGCGCCGCTACGACGCCAAGCTGCGTCCCGGCGCTTACGTCATCGAAGCGAAGGCGGGCAACCTGAGCGCGCGCGACCTCATCCTCGTCACCGACGCCGCGCTCGTGCTGAAAACTTCCGGCAAACAGGCGCTCGTTTATTTGTGCAACGCGCTCAACAGCGCACCCATCGCCAACGGCAAGGTGAAGCTCTGGGAGCGCTGGCACGACGGCAGGACGTGGCAGGCCAAACAAACCGAAAAGCCGTTGAACAATGAAGGCATCGCGGTCTTCGACTTGTCGCGTCCGGCGAACAATAATCTGGAACTATTTGCCAGCGCCATCAGCCACGACCGCCAGGCGTTCAGCACGGGTAACAGCTATTGGAATCGTGGCGAGTCCGAGCCGTGGAAGATTTACGCCTTTACCGACCGGCCCGCGTATCGCCCGAAGGAAACCGTGCAGTGGAAGTTCATTGCCCGGCGTTACAACGGCTCGGTTTATTCCACGCCCAGCGACGCGACCATCGAATTTGAAATCACCGACCCGCGTGGTGTCAAAGTGAAGGCCGACAAGGCGAAGCTCAACACTTTCGGCAGCGCGTGGGGTACGCTCGAACTCACCGAGCAAATGCCGCTGGCTGAGTATCGCGTGCAGTTTTGGGATGACGGCCGCAAACACGGCATCGGCAACGCGACGCTGTTCCGTCTTGAAGAATACAAACTGCCGGAGTTCAAGGTGTCCGTGAAGACGCCCGAAGAAAATGGGCAGCGCAAGGCGTTTCGTCTCGGCGAAAAAGTCGAGGTGACGATCCAGGCGGACTATTATTTCGGCGGCGCGGTGGCGAACGCAAACGTTGAAGTGCTCGTTCACCAAAATCCATTTTGGCAGACGTGGCATCCGCGCCGCGACTACGAGTGGTTTTACGCAGACATGGACGAAGGTGGAGGTCGTGGCCGCTTCAGTCGCAACTTCGGCGGCGGCCAGATCATCAAGCGCGAAACACTCAAGACCGACGCCACCGGCAAGGCCACGCTCACCTTCGACACGCCGCGCGACCAGGGCGATCTGGATTATCGCATCGAGGCGCGCGTCACAGACGCCTCGCGGCGCGAGATACTCGGCAGCGGCAACGTGCGCGTCACCCGCCAGCGTTATTACGTTTATGCGCAGCCGGAGCACAATCTCTATAAACCGCAGGATAAGGCGCGCGTGGAGCTCAAGGCGCTCGATGCAAACGAGCAGCCGGTGCAGGCCGAGGGCACGGTCAAGGTCACGCGCGATTACTGGTGGGAAATCTGGCTCGACCCGGCGGGCAAGGAAGTGAAGGGCGACGAGTTGAAGGCGCTGCAAAGTAAAGGCGCGTTCCCGCCTCCGTCGAAGCCGGGCGATTCGCCGTGGCGCGTGAAGTTCCGCGGTTATCAGCACGACGACATTCTCACGCAACCGCTTAAGACCGACACAAACGGCGTGGCGGAACTCAGCTTCACGCCGGAGCGCGAGGGCTACTATCGCGTTGCGTGGTTGAGTGAGGACGTTGTTCCGAATCGTCCGCCGCAGCCGATTCGAGCGGAGACAACCGTCTGGGTTGCGAACAACGCCACCACCGAGTTGGGTTATCGCCACGGCGGCGTGCAGATCATCGCGGACAAGGAGACGTTCCGCGTTGGCCACCGCGCGCCGGTGATGCTCGTCACGCCCACGAACGACCGTTACGTGCTCTTCAGCGTCGAGGGCGAGGACCTTTACAGCTATCAACTCGTGCATGTCACCGGCACGGTGAAGCTCGTCGAACTGGACATCGCCGAGAAGCATGTGCCCAATATTTTCCTGAGCGCCGCGCTCGTGAACGAACGGCAGATTTTCATCGACACGAAGCAAATCGTCGTGCCGCCGACGAAACACTTCCTCACTGTTGATGTGAAGCCCGACCGCGCGCAATATCAGCCGCGTGAGGACGGGACATTCACGGTGACGACGCGCGACCATGAGGGCAAGCCCGTGCCGGCGGAAGTCGCGTTCAGCCTCGTGGATGAGTCGGTGTTCTACATCCAGAGCGACTACGCGAGTGATCCGCGCCAATTTTTCTTTGGCACGAAGCGTGGTCACCAAATTCAGACCCAGAGCACCATGAACCACAAGACTTACGCCAAGCTCATCGAGTGGGAGAACGAGCAGTTGATCGACGAGCAGGACAAGGAGCGGATGGAGCAGCAGAAAAGGCAGGCGGGCTTCCGCGAGGAAGGGCAGTTCCAAAACTTCGATGAGCGAAGGAAGGATGCTTACCAAGTCGATCGAAACGTCTTCGGATTGGCGGTGAACGCGCCGGCCCCCGGTGCAGCAACGGGGTCAGGTGGAGCGCGTGTTGCGACCAAAGCTTTCATGGCAGATGCTTCAACGCTTAGTGTAACCCGCGAACTCGAGGCTAAGGAAATGCCCGCACAACTAACACCGCCAGGTCAAGAACCCGCCGTGACTGTTCGCTCGGATTTCCGTTCGACGATTCTCTGGCAGCCGGATGTCGCTACGGATCAGAACGGCCAGGCGACGGTGAAGGTCAAATATCCCGACTCGCTGACGGGTTGGAAGGCCACCGCGCGCGTCGCGTCGTCAGGAAATCAATTCGGCATCGCCGATGCCACCACGCGCACCAAGCAACCGCTCATCGTCCGTCTGCAAGCGCCGCGTTTCTTTGTGGTCGGTGATTTCGTCGTCATTTCCGCGGTGATTAACAACAACACGGATCAGCCGATGAAGGTGCAGTTGAACCTGGATGCTGCCGGTGTGGACGTCACGGGTTTATTCGAGAACGGGCAGCCGGTAAAAGGCGAGCTTGGACCACGCGAAGTTCCCGCCAACAGCGAGGCGCGGCAAGACTGGTATGTTCATGTCAGCAGGCCAGGGCCGGTGAAACTGAAGGTTACCGGACGCGGTGGCAAATATGCCGACGCGATGGAGAAAACCTACTTCGCCTACGAGCACGGCATCGAAAAATTCGTTTCCAAATCCGGCAAGGTGCGCGGGAACGACATCACCGTGAAGCTCGATTTGCCGAAGGAACGCAAACCAGCCTCCACTTCGCTCGTTGTGCAAGTCACGCCGAGCATGGCCGTGACGATGCTCGACGCGTTGCCGTATTTGATTGATTACCCCTACGGCTGCACCGAACAAACGATGAGTCGCTTCCTGCCCGCCGCCATCACCGCCAAGACGCTCCGCGACCTCGGCCTGCAACCCGAAGACGTGATGAGCCGCGTCTTCGGCGGCATCGAGACCAACTCCGCCGCTGCCACGCAGCCGAAAGGCAAAAAGGATTTGCAGAAGCTCGACGACATGGTGAAGGCCGGCCTGGAACGGCTCTACGACTTCCAACACGCCGACGGTGGCTGGGGTTGGTGGAAACAAGGCGACAGCGATCACTGGATGACGGCTTACGTCGTATGGGGACTTACGCTCGCGAAAGACTCCGGCATCAAACTCAAGGACGGCGTCCTCGAACGCGGTGTCAGCTTCCTCGACAAGACGCTGGTCGAAGAAGAGGAGAACTACGACATGCAAGCTTGGATGCTCCACGCGGTCGCGGTGAACCACGCATCAGGGAAGAAAACGCAGCCATCGCAATTTCAGACCAAAGCCTTCGACAACCTTTGGACGAACCGTGAAAAACTAAACGCCTACACGCGCGCCTTGTTCGCCCTCGCCGCGCATCATTTCGGCAAGGCCGGCCAAGCCAAGACGCTCATTGCCAATCTGGAGAACGGCGTGAAGCGTGATGAGCGGCCTGATTTGTCCGTGCTGGTTGACGGCAAACCCTCATCTCTCAACTCTCAACTCTCAACAGTCCTGGGCACAGCGCACTGGGGTGAAGACGGGAATTACTGGCGTTGGTCGGATGGCGGCGTGGAGGCAACGGCGTTTGCATTGCGCGCCCTGCTGACGATTGACCCACAGAACAAACTCGTCGAACCCGTCACGAACTGGCTCATCAAGAACCGTCGCGGCGCGCAGTGGAGCAACACCCGCGACACCGCCATCGTCGTGCTGGCGATGAACGATTACCTGCGCGTGAGCGGCGAACTGGAAGGCGAACTGGAATACGAGTTGATCGTGAACAGTAAATCCATCGCAAAGAAGAAAATCAGCGGTGCGGACGTGTTTAATGCGCCGAGCCGGTTCACGATTGATCCGAAGCTCGTCAAGGACGCAAACGAGATTCGCATCAAACGCAAAGGCAGCGACACTCCCGTCTATTTCGCGGTCGAGGGCAAATTCTTCAGCCTGGAAGAACCGATCACGGCCGCAGGCAACGAGATTTTCGTGAAGCGCGAGTATTACAAGCTCGTCGGCCGCCCGACGCTGCTCAAGGGCTACATCTATGACAAAGTCCCGCTGGCGGACGGCGAGAGCGTGAAGAGCGGCGAGCGTGTCGAGACGGTGCTGACCATCGAGGCGAAGAACAACTACGAGTATCTTGTTTTTGAAGACCTCAAGCCGGCGGGCATCGAAGCGGTTGAAATTCGCAGCGGCGAATCGTTGTATGCGCGTGAACTAAAAAGCGGCGCGGTGGATCGCAAGCATGGACCAGCCAGTTCTTCGGCGCAGTCTCCGGTCCAAACCGTAAAAAACGGCGACACACTTTCTCAAATCGCCCGGCGCAGCGGCACGTCCGTGAGCGCAATACAAAAGGCCAATCGTCTGGCAACCGACCGCATCCGCCCCGGCCAGAAACTAATCGTTCCTCCGAAGGGCGCGACGGAATCGAGCGACGACTACACCGACCGCTCGCGTTGGGTTTATCAAGAGTTGCGGGACCGCAAAGTCGCCTTGTTCCTCGACAAGCTGCCGGAAGGCGTCTGGGAAATCCGGTACGATTTCCGCGCCGAAGTGCCGGGAAATTTCCACGCGCTGCCCGTCCTCGGCCACGCGATGTATGTGCCGGAGATTCGGTGCAACGGGGCAGAGTTGCGGATCACCGTGGAAGACGCGAAGCCGTGAGACTGAACCAGCCCCAAGTGAAGATGTTCTCACGCAGGGCAGAGGGGAAAAGGGGAAAATGGGAAAAGGCGAAAGGGAGAAATCGCTGCACGAGTTCGGATCTCCTCTGCTCCTTTTCTCCTTTTCGGTCGGGAAGCAGTGAGAGTCTCCTTACGTCGTCTCCTACGAACCGAGGTAAACAGTTGCCCCCAGGTTCAACCTGCGGCAAAGTATTCAAGCATGTCTATGGCAAGGTCACAGGAAGTCAGTGTTCGCCCGAGCGTGGATCCGTTGGTGTGGGCGTTCGGCATTTCTTTGGCGATTCACCTTCTGTTGTTCGGCACGTTCAAACTGGGGCAACGTTATGATTTGTGGAACAAGAGTATCCTGCCCGCCTGGTTGAAAAAATCGTTGGCCGCGGTCAAGGCCGCGGAAAAAAAACCACCCATCAACCGGGAGCCGCCGCTGTTATTCATTGACGTAAATCCCACCCAGGCTGCCACGGAAGCGCCCAAGGTCGCCAAGTATTATTCCGCATTAAACTCGAAGGCGGCCAATCCCGATTCACAAATTGATTCCAACATTCCTAAAATTTCCGGCAAACAAACCCAGGTGCCCAAAACCGAGGACGTCCCGCGCACCAAACAATTTCCATTGCAACCAACGCCAAAACCGGAATCGGCCGAACCTCGTCCAAAAACCGGTCCGGCGCCCGGCGATCTGGCGTTGGGAAAACCCGCGCCCAAACCCGACCACACCGAGTCACCGGCAACGGAGCGCGAACGGCCGCGCACCCTGGCCGCGGCACACGCGTTGGCGGGTGAAAAAATGAAACAGGAAGGCGGCGTCAGACGGCGGGTGGAAATTTCGTCGGTGGACGCCAAGGCCACGGCGTTCGGCGCGTATGATGCGATGTTCATCGCCGCGGTCCAGAGCCGCTGGTATGGCCTGCTGGACAGCCGGGATTTTGCGCGCGACCGCACGGGCAAGGTGGTTTTGGAATTTCGCTTGAATTACGACGGACGCATCACCGAAATGAAGGAGGTGGACAATGACGTGGGCGAGTTGCTGGGCCTGTTGTGTCAGAAGGCCGTGCTCGATCCGGCACCGTTCGAGAAATGGCCGAGCGACCTGAGACGGCTGGTGGGGGCGGATTACCGTGAAGTCCGGTTTACTTTTTACTATAATTAGGAGACGAATTTTTCTTTTGGTTAAACAACGGACCGTTTTGGTGGTCTATACTATTCAATCATGGAAACATTTTTTTATGCGATGCTGGTGCTGACTTCCTTGGTCGGCGTGACTTTTATTGTGGAACGCGGCTTTGCCCTGCGGTGGCGCAGAGTCGTTCCGCCGGCGATTGAAGCGGCGGTGGAAGGCTGTCAATCGCCGGAAGACATGCACATGCTGCGCTACACCTGTGAACAAAATGCCTCGCCCTTGAGCCGGTTGCTGCTGCTGGCCGCCGACCATTTGCACTGGCCCAAGGCGGAATGTGAGGACGCCGTCCAGACGCGCGCCCGGCATGAGATGGTGCGCTTGGAGCGCGGACTGGTCGTGCTGGAAATTGTCGTGGGTATTGCGCCGCTATTGGGCCTGGTCGGCACGATCTATGGCATGATCACGCTCTTCAGCGGGCTGGGTCAGTCGGGACTGGGCGACAACGCGGCGCTGGCCAAGGGGATCGCCCTCATTCTGAACACGACGCTCGCGGGCCTGCTCATCGCCATTCCCGCGCTCATCGCCTGGAGTTATTACAGCAAGAAAGTGGAAATGCTCGCGGTGGAAATGGAAACGTTGTGCGATGAATTTCTCCGCCGGCAATATCGCCAGCAAATCAAACCCTGACCATGCGCTTCTTCATTCGCAAACGTCACAAGCCGCCCACGGTCATCATCGTGGCGTTGATCGACGTCCTGATCGTGCTGCTGATTTTCTTGATGGTGACAACCACGTTCAAGCAACGACCGGCGCTGAAACTGGCGCTGCCGGAATCCAGCCAGGCCACCAAGACCGGCGCGAATGAAGCGCCGCCGCTGGTGATCGCGATTAACGACAAAGGAAGCTTGGGCCTCGGCGTGGAATCAAGACCGGTTACCATGGACCGATTGAGAGCCGAGTTGCTGGCTGAAGTTGAAAAAAATCCGCAACTCAAGCTTGCCATCAGCGCGGACAAGAATGCGCCGTTCGGTCAGATCGTGAAAGTGATGGATGCCGCCAAGGAAGCGCAGATCAAGAGCGTCAACGCATTTACCAAGGAAGCGGGCAAACCCTAGTCTGCGTCACTTCACCAACTCTTCCGCGATCTGGACGGCGTTGAGGGCGGCGCCTTTGAGGAGTTGATCGCCGCTGACCCAGAACGCCAGGCCGTTGTCCAGTGCGCAATCGAGCCGAAACAGTCAACCAAGCATTTTCATTTCTCCGCAACATGCAATCGTTGCGACCATTCGCGCTCTGCCGGATCAACACGCTCAACACTTTCAGCCAATCTTTGGTAACCGGTTGCAAAATCAAAACGAGTAGTTCAATGTAGTTCACTAATGAACAAACATCTGCTACCGGCTGCGGTTGCTCTTTTCGTGCTGTTCGGCGCTGTTTCCGTCGTTTCTTCTCAGACCTGGATGCAGAACGGCGCGCCGGTTAAGAATTGGGTTACAGTTGCTTCTTCTGCTGATGGAATGAAGTTGATCGCTTCCGATTTCAACACGGTTTATACCTCGACAAACTCGGGAGCGAACTGGTTCTCGAACACAACCCCGGTTTATGCCATGGCCGTGGCCTCTTCAGCAGATGGCAACTACTTGGCCGCAGCAGGCGGTTGGATTTACACTTCAACAAATGGTGGAGTGAACTGGGTTCAGACCAGCAGCCCCTTCCAGAATTGGCAATGTATTGCCTGTTCAGCTGATGGCAGCAAACTGGCGGCCGGTACATTTAGTAAGGGGATTTACACCTCTCTCGATCATGGCGCGACTTGGACATCGAATAGCTTGCCCAACGCCTACTGGAAAGCCATAGCCTCGTCAGCGGACGGGGTGAAGCTAGTCGCAGCGGCGTATGAAGACGAAAACAACCAGCCCGGTACCATTTACGTCTCGACGAATGCGGGAGCAACGTGGATGCAAGCCAGCGTGCCGAGTAATCGATGGTCAGCCGTCACTTCTTCTGCGGATGGACAAAAGCTGATGGCGCTTGGTTTTGATGCGGGGATTCACGTCTCAACAAATGGCGGCGTTAGCTGGACATTGACATCCGCAATCCAAGGCGGACTTTGGAACTATGCAGCTTCTTCGGCGGACGGAAACAAACTCGTCGCCACACATGGCGGCAGCATTTATACATCCCTAGATTCTGGGACAACCTGGATGTTAAATAATGCCCCGTATCTAGATTGGATTGCGGTTGCTTCATCAGCGGACGGAACCAGACTGCAGGCAGCAGTGTACCGCGGCGGGATTTACACTTTGCCAATCGCTCCATTGCCCTCGTTGAACATCGCAGCTGGTGATGGAAACGCGGTGCTCTCATGGCTCGTGCCTTCCACAAATTTCGCCTTGCAGCAGAAGCCGGATTTGAGCACGACGAACTGGGTCGAAGTCACAAATACTCCAATGCTCAACCTCAGCAACCTACAGAACGAAGTTATACTGTCCTTATCAAACGACAGCCGCTTTTTTAGGCTCGCAACTCCGTGAGGCGACCTGACGGCGCCCATGCGTCGCTTTGCCGAATCACTTCACCAACTCTTCAGCGATTTGGACCGCGTTGAGCGCGGCCCCTTTCAGCAGTTGATCGCCGCTGACCCAGAAGGCAAGGCCATTGTCCAGCGCGCAGTCGAGACGGAGACGGCCCACCGCGCAGTTGTACTTCTCTGCGACGTGCAATGGTTGCGGATACTCGTTCTTCGCCGGGTCGTCCACGAGATCGATGCCGGGCGCTCGTTCGAGCAACTCGCGCGCGGCGGGAACGGTCACCGGTTTTTCAAACTCGGCGCTCACGGCCACCGAGTGGGCGCGATAGACCGGCACACGCACGCAAGTCACGCTGGCGCGAAAGGTAGGGTGATGCATGATCTTGCGCCCTTCGTTTTCCATTTTCATTTCTTCCTTCGTGTAACCGGATGGCAGGAAGGAATCGACGTGCGGCAGAACGTTGAACGCGATCTGGTGAGGATACACCTCTTTCGTAACCGGTTGTTTCTTCACCACCTGCTCGACCTGGCGTTCCAGTTCCTCAATCGCTTTGGCGCCGGTGCCGGACACGGCCTGGTAACTCGAAGCAAAAATCCGCTTCACACCGAACGCCCGGTGCAACGGGTAAAGCGCCATGAGTGTGACGGCGGTCGTGCAGTTCGGGTTGGCAATGATGCCCTTGTGCTCCTTCACATCGGCCGCGTTGATTTCGGGAATAACCAGCGGCACCTGGTTGTCCATGCGGAAGGCGCTGGAGTTGTCGATCACCACGCAACCATTCTTCGCCGCGATGGGGGCAAATTCCTTCGAGATGCCGCCGCCGGCGCTGAATAACGCGATGTCGATGCCGGCGAAGGAATCCTTGGTGAGTTCCTTGACGGTGATGTCGTGGCCGCGGAATTTGAGTTTCTTGCCGACGGAACGGGCCGACGCGAGCAACGTCAATTTCCCGACCGGAAAATTGCGTTTCTCCAGCGTCTTGATCATCTCGATGCCGACGGCGCCCGTCGCGCCGACGACCGCCACATGTGGACTCCGATTCATAAAAGGCTGGCCAATATAGCGACTGCGTCCGCCGTGTCAAACCAGTGGAGAGAAAATTAAACGCTATCGACAACGGCTGCGCGGCTATCCTATAACCGCGCGCAACGAACGCTGCCATTTATGCCGATTCTTTTGCTTTTCTTTTGCTCGGGCGCGACCGCGCTGATCTACGAGGTGGTCTGGTCCAAGTATCTGGCGCTGATGTTTGGCAGCACGATCCAGGCACAAACGGTCGTGCTGGCGGTGTTCATGGGCGGACTGGCGCTGGGTAACCGGCTTTTTGGCAATCGCGCCGATCGCGCGAGGCAACCACTCGCATGGTACGGATACATTGAGGTAACCATCGGCCTCTACGCTTTTTTCTTCACATCGATTTACGGTCTGGCCGATGGCATTTACGTCAAGCTGGGTTCGCCGATTGTGGAACACAGCGGGCTGTTGCTGGTGTTGAAAGGCGTTTTGAGCGTTGCCTTGTTGCTCGGTCCAACGACATTGATGGGCGGCACCCTGCCGTTGCTGGCTGCCTGGTTGCAGAAACAATCAACCGACGCCGGCCGCCGTTCGGCGCGGTTTTATTCCACCAATAGCCTGGGCGCAGTCTGTGGCGCCGGGCTGGCCGGATTTTTCCTCGTCCGCGCGATGGGGTTGCCGGTGACGTTGCAGATGACGGCGTTCGCGAATGTGCTCGTCGGATTTGCCGCGATTGGTTTGGCGCGACGACAAGGTAAATTGACGACCGACGCCGCCCGCGCATCAGCCGGCTCCGACACGGCGCCGTCACAATGTGCCGCGGCGGCTTTCCGATGGGGTTGTGTGATGGTCACTTTCACGGGAGCGGTGTCAATGGGGCTGGAGGTGCTGGCCACGCGGTGCTTGTCGCTGATTTTTGGCGCGTCGCTGCAATCGTTTGCGATCGTACTGATGGCGTTCATCCTTGGCATCGGACTGGGCAGCGCGGTGATTGCGTCGCCGCGCAGGCGACACATGGAAAAAGAAAAGACGTGCATCGCGCTGCTGTTGCTGGCGTCCGGGCTGGTGGGGTTGCTGGTGTTCAAAATGGAGGGCGTGGTCGAGGTTTATCGGCTGGCGAAAACCGGCTTGGCGGCCAGTGCCATGGGTTTCCGGTTGCACGAGATTCTCGCGGCGGCGATTTCGATGCTCGTGCTGGGCGTGCCGGCGGCTTTGCTCGGTTCGGTGCTGCCGCTTTCCATTCGCGCCGCTTCGGAAAACACCTCGGTGCTGGGCGACCGCGTGGGGCGTTTGCTGACCTGGAACACGCTGGGCGCGGTCGCCGGCGTGTTGTTGACTGGCTTTGTGTTGATGCCGCGAATCGGATTGCGAGGCTCGTTCGGCGTGTTGGCAATTGTGTTGAGCGTGACGGCGTTGCTGGTGGCGCGAATCCGCCGCCAGTGGCGCACGTTGGCCGTTGGCGCGGTGATCACGGGGCTGTTGCTTTTGGATTGCGCCTTTGGCGGTGAAGGGTGGCGGCACGTGATGAGTTCGGGCGCGTTCCGCAAACGCGAGCTGGCGGTAGATCCCCGCGAAATGGAGTTCCGGCGCAAGAATGTGGAAATTCTTTTTTACGAAGACGCCGCCGATGCGACGGTGTCGGTCGAAAAACTCAAGAACTCGAAGGACATTGCGCTACGCATCAATGGCAAACCGGATGCCTCGACGGAAGGCGATCTCTCGACGCAATATCTGCTGGCGCATCTGCCGATGCTGGCGCGCCCGGACAGCAAGGATGTTTTTGTGCTGGGCTTTGGCAGCGGTATCACGGGTGGCGCGTTGTTGGGTCATCCCATCGAGCACTTGAACATTGCGGAGAATTGCCGGCCCGTCCTGCGCGCGGGCAAATTGTTTGAGCCATGGAATCACGGTGTATTGACCGACCCCCGCACGCGGATCTGGCCAGAAGATGCGCGGACGGTGTTGAAGCTCAATCCGCAGAAGTATGACGTCATCATCAGTGAGCCATCCAACCCGTGGGTCGCCGGCATCGGCAGCGTGTTTAGTCGCGAGTTTTACGAACTGGCCTCCACGCGGCTCAAGGAAGGCGGCATCATGGCGCAATGGTTCCACGTTTACGAAATGAACGATGGCATCGTGGGTCTGGTGTTGCGCACGTTTGGCAGTGTTTTTCCCTACGTGGAAATCTGGGACACAAATCTGGGTGACATTGTTTTTCTTGGCTCCCATCAGCCGTGGGAAACGAATCCCGATTCATTTCGCAAAGTTTTTGCGCGGGAACTCCCGCGTGAGGACTTGGAACAGATCGGCCTCAAGACACCGGAAACAATCTGGGCGCGGCAAATTGCGTCACAACGTACCGGGTTCGCGATTCCCGGTCGAGGGCCGACGCAGTCGGACGCCTTCCCCGTCCTCGAATACGAGGCGCCCAAGGCATTTTACATCGGCGGCCAGTCACGCCTACTGGCCAACTTTGACGAGCGGACCTGGCAATTGCCTTTTGCCGCGCTCGAGAAACAATCCGTCTTGGGCACGCTGCCGGATGATGTGTTGAAACCCATTTTTGCCAGGCACAACACCTGCAACAACGATTTGGAGAATTACCTGATCAAACGGTTTGGCGCGGCAACCGGAGACAACTCTCCTGAAATATTGGACAGCGCTTTCATTCCGTGCATCTTTCGTCCGGCCAACCGACTCCTCCGACCGACCCATTTGCCCAAAGGAGTGAATGAAGAGGGAAACCGCTTTTTACAGGCCCGGGCTTCGCTGTTGTCGAATCGCGAGCAATGGCCGGAAGGGATTCGGCTCGTGGAAGCAATTCTCCGCGCGCCGCCGAGTAACGCTGCCCAACCCGCGCTGGAATGGCCGCTGGCGCTTTACGCGGCGATGGCGGCCAAGGCCAGTTTGAGTTTGGGCAATGTCCCGCAAGCGCGTGAACTTCTGCTGCTCGGCCTCAAACAGGACCCGCAACTCGACCAACTGCAATATCTGGCGCGCATCATGGTGCGGGAAAAATTGCTGCGGCCCGAGGACATCCCTGTCAGCTTCTAATCTTTGTGATGCCGTTGGAGGCGGACGGACAGCCAGCTCGATCAAATAAAACTCGAATTCTTCCGTCCAACCTTTCACATTTAAAAAATGGCAGACATTGAGCGCACGATCCAGGTGAGTTACCAACTGCGCGTGCATTTTACCCGTCGCGTGTTTGGCCCCGCGAATACGTTGCTCAAGATGGTGCTGGCGAACGGCGAAGATCAAGGACCGCGCAAGGTGCTCGTCGTGCTCGACGAAACCCTCGCCCTTGCGCAGCCCAATCTGGTCCGTGACATTGAGAACTATTTCGGCGCGTTTCCGAACGAACTCAAGCTCGTCTGCCCGCCGCTGGTCATCGAAGGCGGCGAGCGCGCCAAGAATTCGTACTTTCACGTTTCCGAAATTCAATCCCACATCGAACGCTTTCATATCGACCGCCACTCGTATGTCATTGGCGTGGGCGGCGGCGCGTTGTTGGATTTCGTCGGATTGGCCGCTGCCACCGCCCATCGTGGTGTGCGCCACGTGCGGATTCCCACGACCACGCTCAGCCAGGATGATTCCGGGGTGGGTGTGAAGAACGGGATCAACGCCTTTGGGAAAAAGAATTTTATCGGCACATTTGCGCCGCCGTTCGCCGTCATCAACGATTTTGAACTGCTGGCCTCGCTCTCGCCGCGTGACAAACGGGCGGGCTACGTGGAAGCCGTCAAAGTGGCGCTGATCCGCGATGCGAAGTTCTTTGACGAGATCGAACAGAACGCGGAAAAACTGCGCGACTTCGATCCGGCGGCAATGGAGCGCCTCATCCACCGTTGCGCCGAATTGCACGTGAACCACATTGCCACTTCGGGTGATCCATTTGAATTCGGGTCGGCCCGCCCACTGGATTTCGGTCACTGGTCGGCGCATAAGTTGGAGCAGATCTCTGAATACAAGATTCGCCATGGCGAAGCGGTGGCCATCGGTATTGCGCTGGATGTCATTTATTCGCGCAAGATGGGATTCCTTGAGGAGCGCTCCGCGACGCGGATTCTCGAGTTGCTGGAGACGCTCGGCTTTGCGTTGTTCGCCGACGAACTGCTGCACACGGTTTCCGGTGGCGGCCCGATCGTGCTCAATGGTCTGGAGGAATTCCGCGAACATCTGGGCGGCGAACTCACCATCACCCTGTTGAACGCAATCGGGCAAGGCTTCGAAACTCACGAGATGAATCTGCCACGGGTTGTCGAAGCCATTCGGGAATTGGAAGCGCGCCAAAAGCAAAAAGGGCGGAAGGTTAGTACGTGAAGGAGTAAGGCGGCACTTCTCTGGCGCTGCTGCGCTCTTGAGACAATCTACAATGCCTGCTTTCACTCAGGTTTCACTTGTGGCTAAATGAATCCGATGAAACGAACGGCAGTCATCAATGTTGTCGGACTCACTGAATCCCTCCTCGGCCCGAACACACCCCGCCTCAATGAATTCCTAAAGCGCGGCGCCGCCGCCAAAATCGTTCCCGCTTTTCCCGCCGTCACCTGTACTGCGCAATCCACGTACCTGACCGGCACTCCGCCAACGCTGCACGGCATCGTCGGCAACGGCTGGTACGACCGCGAGCTGGCCGAGGTTCAATTTTGGAAACAATCCAACCACCTGGTTCGCGGTCGGAAAATTTGGGAGGAGTTGCGCGAACTGCATCCGGGCTTCACCTGCGCAAAACTATTCTGGTGGTACAACATGTATTCCAGCGCGGATTATTCCATCACCCCGCGCCCGATGTATCCTGCCGATGGGCGCAAGTTTTTCGACATCTACACTTGGCCCTATTCAATACGCACCGAAGTCAAAAAGGACCTCGGCGAATTCCCGTTCCCGTGTTTTTGGGGCCCGGCAGCGGGCGTGACCTCACCGCAAGGCTCCGCCGATGCCGCGTCGCGCTGGATTGCCGAATCCGCCAAGTGGATTGAAACCAAATACGCGCCGACGTTGAGTCTAATCTACCTCCCACATCTCGACTACAATCTGCAACGGTTTGGTCCATTCAATCCCCTCACCCGGCCTTCGGCCACCCTCTCCCCATCCGATGGGGAGAGGGATGGGGTGAGGGGACGCAGTGAAATCAACCCCGCCATCGTCCCCGATCTAAGAGCCATCGACGGCATCGTCGGCGACTTGATCGAGTTTTTCGAAAAGCGTTTGGTGCAGGTGATTCTGCTTTCCGAATACGGCATCACGAATGTGAACCGGCTGATCCACTTGAATCGTCTGTTCCGCGAGAAAGGCTGGCTCACCATCAAGAACGAGTTGGGGCTTGAAGTGCTTGACTGCGGCGCGAGTAGGCTCTTCGCCGTCGCCGACCACCAGATTGCGCACGTTTATTTGAATGATCGTTCGCTGGAAACCAAAGTGCGGGCGCTGCTTGAGAAGACTTCTGGCATGGACCTGGTTTTGGGGCGCCTTGAGCAGGCAAAGATGAGGATCGATCATCCGCGCGCAGGCGACTTGATCGCCGTCGCGAAGGAAGACGCCTGGTTCACATATTACTACTGGCTCGATGACAACCTCGCGCCGGACTTCGCCCGCTGCGTCGATATTCACCGCAAGCCGGGCTACGATCCCGTGGAGCTTTTCCTCGACCCCAAAATTCCTGCGGTGAAATTGAAAATCCTTTGGCGTCTGCTGCAAAAGAAACTCGGCTTCCGCATGTTGATGGATGTGATTCCGCTCGATGCGACGCTCGTCAAAGGCTCGCACGGATGCCGTCCCACCGGCGCTGCGGACTTTCCGCTCATCATCACCAGCCGGCCGGAACTTTTGCACGCGCCGCAGATCAATCCGACGGACGTTTATCACATCATCAAGCGCCATGTGGAGAGATAGAATCGCTATGCGCCACTCTCATTGCTCCGAACATCGCGGAGCGTTTGGAGTGCGCCGACTTGTCGGCGCTTTCGACAGCGCTGACACGTCACCGCACTCCGGACGCTATCGCGCAGGTGTGTCGCCAGCCCGGATCCTGGGTCCGCATCGCGAGTTTTGGCTCGGCCATTTGAGAACCCTGGCAAGATTCGTTGGCCTGAAGGCGTGTCTTCTCCTGAGTTTGCTCGCACTGCAATCGAGTTTTGCTTCCGCCGAAAACTGGCCGGGCTGGCGCGGGCCGCGCGGCGACGGCACTAGTCTGGAAAGGAACGTTCCCCTTCATTGGAGCGCGACGAGCAATCTTGTTTGGAAAACAGAACTTCCCGGTGTCGGTCACGCCTCGCCGATTGTCTGGGACGACAAAATCTTCACCGTCTCCGCGCTGGCTGACGAACAGGCGCGTATGCTTTTCTGCCTTGATCGCAAGACTGGAAAAATTCTCTGGCAACAAACTGTTGTCACGTCGCCGATGGAAGGTAAACATCCGCTCAACAGCCACGCCTCCAGCACGCCGGCCACGGATGGCAAACTCGTCTATGTCGCGTTTCTCGATCAGAAGGAAATGCTCGTTGCGGCTTACGATTTCAATGGCCAACAGCAGTGGCTCGTCCGACCTGGAGAATTCGCGAGCAAACACGGCTTTTGCAGTTCGCCGGTCTTGTTCAAGGACAAAGTCATCGTCAATGGTGATCACGATGGCGATTCCTACATCGTCGCGTTGTCGCGCGCCGACGGCCACACGCTATGGAAAACGCCGCGCTTGAATCACACGCGCAGTTACGGCGCGCCGATCATCCGTGAACTGAGCGGGCGCACACAGATGGTTTTGTCCGGTGACATTTGCGTAACCAGTTACGATCCCAACAACGGCAGACTGCATTGGATCATCGATGGTCCCACCGAGCAATTCGTCGCTTCACTGGTCTATAGCGACAAGACCGGCTTGCTCTACATGACCGGTGGCTTTCCCGACCATCACATTCTCGCGATCAAACCGGACGGACTTGGCAACGTGACCAAGACGCACATCGCATGGCGCACGAACAAAGGCGCGGCCTACGTCCCGTCGCCCATCATCGAAGGCGATTATTTTCTGGTCGTTTCGGATTCTGGCGTCGCGCACTGTTTTGAGGCGGCCACGGGAAAATTACTTTGGCAGGAACGGCTGGGCGAGCATCACGCGTCGCTCGTTTCGGCCAGTGGACTCGTCTATTTCCTGAACGACAACGGCGTGATGCACGTCGTCAAGCCAGGTCCGGAGTTTCAACTGATCGCCAGGAACGAGATTGGCGAAAGATGTTTCGCTTCGCCTGCCATCAGCCAGGGACAAATCTTTCTGCGCGGTGACCGCCATCTTTTCTGCCTCGGTGAAATGAAGATGCAGGAATGAGTGATTCGCCATTGCATTCTATGCCGCTCCTCGAAATCAAAAATCTCGCGCTTGATTTCCGCGCGGGTGACGAACATCTGCGCGCCGTGGACGGTGTTTCGTTGAGCATCGAGGCGGGCGAAACTGTCTGTCTCGTCGGCGAAAGCGGCTGCGGCAAGAGCGTCACCGCGTTGTCCATCGCGCGGCTCGTGCCCACGCCGCCGGCGCGATACGTCGGAGGTGAGATTCTGTTGAACGGGCGCGACGTTTTGAAAATGTCGAAGGCCGAACTGTGTGACATTCGCGGGGGCGTGGTGAGTTACGTGTTCCAGGAACCGGGCGCGTCGTTGAATCCCGTGTTCCGCGTCGGCGCGCAGATCAAAGAAGCGCTCAAGTTACACGGCCCCCTCACCCGGCCTTCGGCCACCCTCTCCCCCGGTGGGGGAGAGGGACGCGATGAGGGGGCACGCTCACTGAAGCGCGCGGCGAGTGACTTCGACGCTGAAGTGATTCGTCTGTTGAAACTCGTCGGCATTCCCGCGCCGGAATCGCGAATCAAGGATTACCCGTTTCAAATGTCTGGCGGCATGCAACAACGCGTGATGATCGCCATGGCGCTGGCCAGCGAACCGAAATTGCTCGTGGCCGACGAGCCGACCACCGCGCTCGACGTGACCATCCAGGCGCAGATTCTGGATTTGCTGCGCGACCTCAAGCAGCGCCTCGGCATGGCGATTCTGCTCATCACGCACAACCTCGGCATCGTGGGCGACATGGCCGACCGCGTGGCGGTGATGTATGCCGGGCAGATCGTCGAACTCGCGCGCGCGCGCGAATTGCTGCGCCGCCCGCTGCATCCCTACACCCGCGCGCTGATGGCGAGCGTGCCAAAACTCTCCGGCGGCGCGGAACGGCTCACGGCGATTCCCGGCAGTGTCCCGCGCATCGGTAATTTCCCGCCGGGCTGCCGCTTCGCGCCGCGCTGTCCGATTGCGAAGGAAGAATGTTCAAAAGCAATTCCTGAACTCATCGAAGTCGAGCCGCAGTGGTGGGTGCGGTGTCCGTTTTGGAAAAATGAAATCAACCATGATCCCGCCGCGACGGGCGCGAGCACGGCAGGTCAACACGGATGAAGGCGTCTTCCTAAAGACTGCGTTGCGCGTCTCAAACTGAAGGCCTAAAAGCCCGAGACATGAATAGCCCAAGCCAAACGAGACAAACTCCGCGCGCCTTGGCAGTTAGGCAACTGCGTCACGTTTCCGCTCGCCCAAATCTGCGGCTCATGCACGCCGGGCACATGCAGTTGGCGTCTCTCGTTTGCTTGTGTGAGAGACCGTGCATCACGTTTTCGTGGGTGTCAAAACGCGAGGCGATGATATCGAAATACGAAGTGTCCCCTGACTGATAGCGCCGGAACACAGCGTAGGCAACATGATCGGCCAGTTGTACACACCGCGAAGCCTTGGAATTTACGAACAGCGGCGTCTCCGCCAAGTTGCGAATTACACCCCACTGCGTTCCGAGGCTGCGGAAATTACGGGCCATGCCTTGCAACGTGGTTTCGTGCGAACTCTCGTCCAGAATGATCATCCCTCGCTGGCGGTCGCCTTCGGCGTGCAGCCGGGAAAGATAACGGTCGAAGCGACTGCATAAATCCTCGAACGCGAGTTGCAGCGGATCGCGGCCGGGATAGGACGCCTTATGCACAACGCAGGCGAAAGCTTTGGCGGAATTGTAACTGGTGGCCAGAACGCCCAGCACAGCCTTCAATACGCCCTTTGCCTCTTCCTTGCCCAATTTGTCCCACGGCGCAACTCGCCGCGAAAAAATTTCCGAGGCGTGAAATTCCACGTCTTGCGGATTGGTGGCAGAGAAGCCAGAGGCAATCTTGTCCAGTTCGCTAGTGAGGAAGGAGGCTTGTGCCTCGAAAACGGATATTCCACCCAAGACCAGGTAATCCTCGGATTTGTTTGCCGCTGAACCAGCGTCGTCCAAGTAAAGGAGGTGCATTAAAAGAAATGCAGCCGGGTGGACTTGCGTCCAGCGAACCGCGTAACCGCAGCTCTCCCAACCGCAGAGAAAACGTATACAAACATCAACTTGCTGTCAACACGGCATTCCGACCAAATCCAACCGGCGAGTCGCCTGTGCTACCCGGTGCCTTGGGCTATTCATCTTGCGAACTTTCAGCCTTTTTGAATTGGCGCTTTGCGGCTATAAGAATTGCGCTCCTGACGAGCTTTATCTTGAATTTTCCCGAATCAATGAGCGCATTGCTCGAAGTCCAAAACCTGAAAGTCCATTTCCCGGTGAAGCACGGCGTGTTCAGCCGCGTGCGCGCGCACGTGAAGGCGGTGGACGACGTGAGCTTCAGCGTCGCGCCGGGCGAAACGCTCGGGCTGGTGGGGGAGAGCGGTTGCGGCAAGACGACGTTGGGCCGCGCCATCGTGCGACTGGTCGAGCCGACGGCGGGGAGCGTTTTGTTCGAGGGTGAAGACCTCGCGCGGATGAGCGGGGCGACGTTGCGCGCGCGGCGGCGCAAGTTGCAGATGATTTTTCAAGACCCGTACGGCTCGCTGAATCCGCGCATGACCATCGAGGATGTTATTGGCGAGGCGTTGGACATTCATGGGCTGGCGCATTCAGAAAGCAGAAAGCAGAAAGCAGAAAGCAGAAATAGTCAGAGCCTCCTCACGTCGGCTGCTACGAGGCCGGAAAAGAAATCGGCTCGACGGGCGCGCGTGGCGGAGTTGCTGGCGGCGGTGGGGCTGGACGTGGCTTACGCGCAGCGGTATCCGCACGAGTTCAGCGGCGGGCAACGGCAGCGCATCGGCATCGCGCGCGCATTGGCGGTCGAGCCGAAACTCATTGTGTGCGACGAGCCGGTGAGCGCGTTGGACGTTTCGGTCCAGGCGCAGATCATCAATCTGCTCCAGGATTTGCAGCAAGAGCGCGGCATCGCCTATCTGTTCATCGCGCATGATCTCGCGGTGGTGGAACACATCAGCCAGCGCGTGATGGTGATGTATCTGGGCAAAGTGGTGGAACTGGCGGAGGCGAAAACATTGCTACGCGCGCCAAAACATCCCTACACGCAAGCACTGATTTCCGCCGTGCCGGAGGTTGATCCGGACACGAAACGGAAGCGCATCGTGCTCGCGGGCGATGTGCCTTCGCCGATCCATCCGCCGCCGGGCTGCCCGTTCCATCCGCGGTGTCCGATTGCGGAAGCGAGGTGCCAGACGGAAGTGCCGGGATTGCGCGAAGTGACGGCCGGACATTGGGTGTCGTGCCATTTAGCGAAGTGAATTGGAGTTCAAGGTTTAGCTTGTCATCACGACAACAAGCTAAAGCTTGAACTCCAACAGGGCGGACAAGTTGAAGTCTCCCAACGAGACTCCACTGAATATTGTTTGCGCGCGTTGCGTCCTAATCTTCGCGCCCGGCTTGTAACCAAAGGGGTTCAACGAGCGTCATTAACAACGCATGAAGGCAAAGACACCATTGATGTACTCTCGACAGAACCAACCGACCGGCGGTTTTACCTTGATTGAACTGTTGGTGGTCATCGCGATCATCGGCATCCTGGCGGGGATGTTGTTGCCGGCGTTGAGCCGGGCGAAAGAGGCGGCGAAACGAATTTCTTGTGTGAACAACCTGCGCCAGTTGGATCTTTCTTTGAAGATGTACGTGGATGAATACGAAGGGCATTTCCCACCGCGCGTTTTCAGCAATCGCTGGCCAAGCCTGCTGCGGGAAGGGTATCGCGATTTGAGAATTCTAAAATGTGCCAGCGACGCTCCGAATCCGGCGACGCAAACCAACACTGTTTACGAGGCTGATCGCGCGCCGCGCAGTTACATCATCAACGGCTGGAACGATTATTTTTCCGCGTCCACCGAGCCGAACGTCTGGCAGCAGTACATGAGCGGGAGTTCCACGTTGACTGTGCCGGAGACCGCCATCGCCGAGCCGAGCCGGACCATTGTGTTCGGGGAAAAGGACCACGATTCACCGCACTATTACATGGATTACCAACAGTATGACGACCTGCTGCAACTGGATCAAAGCCGTCATTCCACCGGGCACAAGGACGGGCGCGGCAACGGCGGCGGTGGATCGAACTACGCCTTTGCGGACGGCAGCACCAGCTTCATCAAATTCGGAAAAGCCCTCACCCCGGTCAATCTTTGGGCCATTGTCCCGGCCGTCCGCAACATCGGGATTTCTGCTCCCTAAGGCGGGGCCAGCCACTGTGCGGAATCGTGCTCAAGATCCCGCTATGGGGCCGGTTGAGTCTTCTCGGTACTCTGGAAGTCATGCTCGCCTTTGAGGCTTCCAGCTTCCACCAACAACCGATACGGCACCTCCGGCTGCAGGAGTTCAGGACGCGCGCCTTTCACCGCGGGTTTCATGCCGCGGATCGGCACGCCGTAAATGATTGATTTGACCGGCACGGAGTTGGAATCAGAAATCAAGTGCCACAGCGGATGCGCATACTTGTTGGTCTTCAATTCATCCAACGCGACGACCTTGACGGACGTCAGCTTGTATTTTGCGGTGAAGAAAAACGCCACCGTGTTGGCCGTTGAATCGTCCATCGGATTGCGCGCCCCTTTGCGTCCAGCCGTCGGTGAACTTGGCCGGATGTCATGCGCAATCTCGATGGTCGCCGGCGCAAACCAATCCGAAAAATTAAAATAGACATAGCCCGCCGTGAGCAGGATGGCGAGGGAGATCAACAGAACACTTCGCTTGTTCATAAAATGAATTCGGCTGCATCAGTTGACGCGCCGGCAGGGGAATTATTCAAGATCGAATAGACGAGCACCAAACGGAAATTGAAAGGTGGGGTGGCCAACGGGATTCGAACCCGCAACAACAAGCTCCACAAGCTTGGACTCTACCATTGAGCTATAGCCACCAGCCGCGGCTAACCTAATTTTTGCCCTCCCGCCCGTCAAGTGTTGTGATTCGCCATCCGCTGGTCCGTCAGGCGGCAGCGGGAGTTGCTCGACGCAGTGCGATGCCACCGGCCGCCCATCTGTTTGCTTTACGACAAAGGTTTTTGATCTAACATCCGCCGCATGGTGACGCTGGAATCAAGCAAGCTCTTTTGCAACCTCACTGCGGAGGAGTTGCAATCACTGCGGCAGACCGCCCAGGAGCGGAGTTTCGCCGCCGGCCAGGATATTTTCAAGGAAGGTGAGAGTGGCGACGGGGTTTACAGCGTCAAGGAGGGCCTGGTGCAGATCACCGCGCTCGTCGGCCCGGGTGTGCGACGCGTCTTCTCCCAGGTCGGGCCGGGCGAAGTTTTTGGCGAGATGGCCGTGTTGGAGAATAAACCCCGGTCCGCCACCGTGACGGCGGTGAAGAACACGGCCGTTTACTTCATCCCTCGCGATGCCATGTTGAACCTGCTCGAACAATCGCCCACGCTCTCGCTCGGTCTGGTGCGCGAGATCAGCCACCGCCTCCGCGAATTCAACGGTCAATACATTCGTGAAGTGTTGCAATCGGAACGCCTGGCGCTGGTCGGTCGTTTTGCCCGCTCGATTGTGCACGATGTGAAAAACCCGCTCAACATCATCGGCCTCACCGCCGAATTGGCGGGACGGGAATCCGCTTCTGTCGAGGCCCGGCAGCGGGCCAGGTCGTGCATCGTCAAACAGGTGGAACGCATCAGCAATTTGATCAACGAAATCCTGGAGTTTACCCAGGGTGCGCACGGCGCGATGGTTTTGGGGGCCACCGATTACGCCGTGTTCGTGCAGCAACTGATCGAGGATATCAGCGCGGAAGTGGATTTGAAATCGGTGACGCTCGAGCTGGCGAACCCGCCGCCTTCGGTCAAGCTGCTGCTTAATCCTCAACGGCTGGCGCGCGTCTTTTACAATCTCATGAGCAATGCGACGGATGCCATGCCGGACGGCGGGAAGGTCGTGCTGCGCTTTGATGTCAACGACAAGGAAGTCGTCACCGAAATCGAAGACACCGGGCCGGGCATCGCGCCGGAAATTGCCGGCAACCTGTTTGAAGCCTTTGCCACGTATGGCAAGTCTCACGGAACGGGTCTCGGGCTTTCCATCAGCAAGAAGATTATTGAAGATCATCATGGCCAGATTTCTGCCCGCAACCAGCCGGGACACGGCGCGATTTTTTCCTTCACGCTGCCACGGCAACGTTAAGCGTCGCACACGATGGTTGCGGATGATTCCGACCCGGCAACTTATTTAATTGGCCAGGCTCTTTCATTGTGAACCGCATCCGCTTGCTATCCGAACAGGTCGCCAACCAGATCGCCGCCGGCGAAGTGGTGGAACGGCCCGCGAGTGTCGTCAAGGAACTCGTCGAAAACTCCCTGGACGCTCAAGCCACGCGCATCACGGTGGAAATCCAGGCAGGCGGACGCAGTTTGATTCGGGTGACGGATGATGGCGCGGGCATGAGCCGCGATGACGCGCTGCTGTGCCTCGAACGCCACGCCACGAGCAAGATTCAGAAAGCGGAAGACCTCGCCGCCATCGCCACGATGGGCTTCCGCGGCGAAGCGTTGCCGAGCATCGCCAGCGTCAGCCGCTTCACGCTGACCACCCGCGAACGCGAAGTTGGAGTCCAACCTTCAGGTTGCTTCGGCAGCACGGACAGCCTGAAGGCTGAACTCCAACCAATTGAAGGCACACAGGTCATCGTGAACGGCGGAAAAATTGTCGAGGTGAAAGCCGCCGGCAGTGCACCGGGAACCAGCGTGGAAGTGCGGCAGCTCTTTTTCAATCTGCCGGCTCGCCGGAAATTTCTAAGAAGCGAGGAGACTGAATCCGCGCACATCCAGCATTATCTCACGCTGGCCGCACTGGCTTATCCGGAAGTGGCATTCACGTTTCAGAAAGACGGCCGGCTGGTCTGGCAATTGCCCGCCCTCAAATCCGGCCAGGAAGTCAGCGAGCGTTTGCCCGTCTTGCGCGAGCGATTGCGCGCCATTCACGGCGGCGATCAAAAAATGCTGGCGGTCGATTTTTCAACGGAAGTCGCCGAACCAGTTGAATCTACCGGATCGGACGAACCCTCAACTCTCAACTCTCAACTCTCAACTCTCCGCGTCCGGGGTTTCATTGGCGCGCCGGGCGTCTCGCGTTCAACGCGCGAAGACCAGCATCTGTTCGTGAACCGTCGGCCGGTGGAAAATCGCGGACTGAACTTTGCCTTACTCGAGGGCTATCACACTGCGCTGATGAAAGGGCGTTACCCGGTTTGCTGTTTGTTTCTGGAAATCGATCCCGCCGCCGTGGATGTGAACATTCATCCGTCCAAACGTGAGGTAAAATTCCACCAAGAAGCCGTCGTGCGGCGACTCGTCGCGCAAGCGGTGCGCGAAACACTGCTGCGTTTTCATTCGGGAACGACCGCGGAAGACGACACCCGAAGCCGAGAGTCGAAAGTTGAAGGCCGGACGCCGGAGCGTGTCACAGCGGTTGGACGGACACTTGAAGTCAAACCGACGCCGGAATTTTCCGCGCCGCAATTGCCGAACTTCCCGTTGCCAGCCAAACCGGTTCCTGAATGGCCGGCGCGCCCGGTCGAAACGCGCCCGTTGCCGATGGGTTTTTCCTCCGTTCGCCCGACGCCGGCACCTTCAACCCCTGCGCCCACTCAATTACCCGATCACCCAATCACTCAATCACCAGTTTCCGTTCCTTTATTGAACGTCCCGCTTCGTCTCGTCGGCGTCATCGGGAAACTTTACGTGGTGCTGGAATCCGACCGCGGACTGGTGCTGCTCGACCAGCACGCGGCGCACGAGCGGATTTTGTTCGAGCAAATGCTGACGCGGCTGGAGCAGCAGGGCAACGCGTCGTCGCAACGTTTGTTGTTGCCGGAGACGGTCGAGTTGTCCGTGCGCGACGCGCAATTTCTGCGGGAACAATTGACGACCCTCACGCGGCTGGGGGTTGGTTTGAGCGAGTTTGGCGAACGCACGTTCTTGCTCGATGCGCTGCCGCCCTTTGTCAAAGCCCCCGATGCGCGCCGCTTTGTTCTCGAACTCGTGGACGAACTCAAGGCCGCCGGACAGGAAGTCAATTCGCTGCGGCTCGGCGAACATACCGTGGCCAAAACCGTCTGCCGTCATGCTGTCAAAGCCAACGATCCGCTGCGCGGTCGTGAATTGGAAAATCTTGTGGAAGACCTGCGCCGCTGCGCCATGCCTTACACCTGCCCTCACGGAAGGCCAACGTTGATCGAAATGAACTATCGCGAGCTGGAGAAAAAGTTTGGAAGGACGCAGTAATGACTATTGCAATCATTGTCGGCGCAGGTTGCGGGTTCATTTCAGCCCGAAAAGCACGCTCGACAGAATTTTACGTCCACATTACTGTTTCGCCGTGAACCGAGATAGGCTGCAAATTTGCAGTTAACTTTACTGTACGATGAGACTTTCCATTTACATAGGCTTACTGATGCTGGCAACCTCATGCAGTACTTCAAACCCATCCGCTAAGAACTCCAGAGACCCTGAAGTCGGCTCGGAAGAAAAGCCCGTTTGGTTTTGGTTCGCTGGGGATGGCCCTCAGATGTCTCTTCAAGTGCGTCTCGATCAGAAAATAATCTACGAAACCAAGTTCCCCATCCGCCACGCGAAGCGTTCGAGCGCATACAGCAAAGGGCAAGAAAAAGCGATTCATTATTCGTTCACTTCAGCGAGGGCAATAGTGTGGCAGGGCTACAAGGACGCCGACGAAACTACTGCTGCGAACCAAAAAATATTGGGAGATATTTGGCTGGCAGGGGCTGACCCAGATTGCCTAATTCTCGGCATCGCTTTCGGAGGGCAAGATTCAAACTACATGAACACCCTTCACATTGCGCATCCAAACCAGCGCGATGAATCAACGATTGCGTCAGGCTTAGTGATTTTCACTGCGCCGATAGAGGGGAAGAAAACAAAGGCGTCCAAAATACCTAGATAGGCTGCGAAACCACCACGACTCGGGAAGTCGCCGGAAATTTAACTTGGATTTGATGCGGGAGCTTCCTCGGTTTTCGCCGGCACATCCTCAATCTTCGCGTTGTTCTGGAGAAACTCCATGACCTTTTCGTTGGCGACCTGGTCGTAGATTTCGACCAGGCCGTTGCGCTTCTGCAAATCTTTCAGAAATTTCTCCGGCGTGATTTGATACATCCGGGCCAGGTGCTGGACGCGCGCCGCCACTTCCGTCTGCGAGACTTTGATGTCTTCCTTTTCCGCGATCCGCTGGATCAGATAGGCCGCTTTCACCCGGTCTTTGGCGCTGTGGCTGGCCACGGAATAAATCTGCTCCTTCTGTTGCTCGATCAATTCCCGCGCCACGCCGCGCTGCTGGTTCTCGCGGACGATGTCATAGACAACGTTGCGCGTCTCCTGCGTCAGCACCGACTCCGGCAAATCGAAATTCACCCGGTCGAGCAGCGCCCGCACGAGTTGATTGCGGATGCTCTTGTTCTGTTTGAACGTCAGTTCGTTTTGCAAATCGGTGCGGACACCGTCGCGCAGTTTTTCAAGACTCTCCGCGCCGTAGGCCTTGGCAAAGGCTTCGTCGAGCGCCGGCAAAAGCTTCTCCTTCACTTCCACCACTTCGACTTCATAAACACCCTTTTGCCCGGCCAATTCCTTCGTCACGAAATCAGCGGCGAAATCGACGTTGACGGTGCGTTTCTCGCCGGCAGTGGCGCCGATGAGTTGCATGGCAAAACCGGTGATGAACGAATTCGGTTCGACGTTGATCCAGAAATTCTTTGCCTCGTTTAAACCCTTGGCCGTGGGCGCCGTCTCAGTGATCGGTTTGCCGTTGCACGCGCCGGTGTAATTGACCACCACCACATCGCCGGTTTGAACCGGACGGGCGACGGTCTGGAAATTGGTCTGTTGCTCGCGCAAAAGATTCAACGCGCGTTCGATGTCTGCTTCCGTCACTGACGCCACTTCGCGTTTGACGGGCAGCCCTTTGTATTCGGGCAGTTGAATCTCCGGCGCGGTTTCTATCGTCGCCGCGAACTGCAACGCTTGACCGCGGCCGAACTGAATCTCCTCGATGTCGGGATAGCCGACCACATCCAGCTTTTGTTGCTCGACCGCCTTGCGATAAGCGTCGGGGATCAGCTTCTTTTTGACTTCGTCGTGGATGTCCTTGTCGTATTTCTTGAGCACCATGTCGCGCGGCGCCTTGCCCGGTCGAAACCCCGGCAGCGACACCTGCCGTTGGAAGTCCTTCATCATCGACTCGAAGGCTTCGTCCACTTCCTTCGCCTCGATTTCCACGCGCAACAGCTTTTTGCACGGCGCAAGATTTTCCATCGTCACATTCACAAATTAAACCTTTCGATTGAGCGCTGAAAACCGCGTGCCCAAACGTCTGCTGGGTTTTCGCGTTCAGCGAGTCGGGGAGCGTAGGTTAAGCCCTTGCTTTACGTCAAGCTTGTCATCTGATTTTACGGGCAGGAATGAGAATGACCCCTCAATCGAAGGAAGTCAGCGTGTGCGTCCCTCCTCACCCAACCTTCTCCCCCAGGAGAATCAGGGTGAGAATTCCCCGAAGAATCTCGCTCCTTCAACCAGAACCGCGACTCCGAGTCGGGGCCGGCCGTAGCAGCCGACGTGAGTCGGCTCTGACTCTCATCGAAGTCAGACGGAGCGGACTGACGTCCGCTGCTACGAGGTTCATGGAAAGGGCGAGTGTTCGCGACTGACTAACTTCGTTTTTCCAACTGCAACCTCATCAACTCGATGGCGGCGGGCCGTAGTGCGCGGCATGAGAAATGTAGGCGGCGACATCGTGGAGCATGGCTTCGATGGTTGAGGCTAGCGGCGCGACCGTGACGAGGCCCGAGAACACCGCGCGATCGCCAATCGAGTCTTCAATCAAGAATGCGGGTCGCTGATTGACTTGAAACGAATGAAACTCTGCCGTGCTGGCGCGGACGCGGGCTTCGATCTCCTTCGACTTCGCCTTGGCGAGCAAGGCCGCAGAGTCGAGGTCGGCGGCTTTTGCGGCAGGCGCCACAGCTTCTTCCCAGCGCCCCACCTTGCGTCCTTCCCGCAATGCTGCATGAGCGATGGCAAGACGCACATGATCGTCGGTCACACCAAAATCCTTCGCCGCTTCGGCGACGGCGTTCGGCGCAAGATATTCCTTCATCCCCGACTCATACCAACCTGCGCTCAGCATGAACGGCGAGCGCATGATTGTGCCACTGCGGCGAAAATACCATTCCTCCTCCTCCCGCGTGGCCGGAATGCTGGATGCATCCAGCAAAGCAGTTTTCCAAGCGAACTCGACTTTGCCAGTGTAACGCTGCTTCAACTCCGCCCACGCCGGCTCGGCCCAATAGCACCAGGAAGAAATGACATCAAGGTAACAGATAATTTTAACATTCATCAGCCCTTTGTAGCCAGCGCGGGGCGACGGTCAAATTCTAAAAATTGGGCCGTGCACTTGATTTTCGCTGGGATCAGACACGCTAAAGCGTGAACTCTAACACTGCGCGAGGCCGGTTGCGTTGGAGTTCAACCTTTAGGTTGGCCCTGACGGCATGAGAGGAATCAAGTGCATGGCCCAATTCTAAAATTAAAAATGCACCACGAGTTCACGCGATATTGCCTCATTGGCGAAGCGAATCCAGAGCAACTCGTCAGTGCTGGAGTACTCGAAGTCCTTCACCACCTGGCCAGCCAGTTTGATTTCGCGTGGCCGCTTCGCCGAGTGTATGAGGACAACCGCCGGCGTGTTGCCGACACCTTCAACGGTGAGTGTGAGTGAGTTCGCATTGAGTTTTGCGGGCAAGGCCTTGCAGGCTGACGCCAGCACTCGCGGCTTATGTCCGCGGACGGTGGTCAGATCGAGAAGAAAAAGACGGGAAGCCTCGGACAGGGTGACGGCATCGCGGACCTGGAGCGCGGGATCGAAAAGATTCACGAACTTGCCGTGCACTTCTTTTGGCTCGCCTGCAACTGATTCGTCCAGGCCCGCGGCGATGAGATACGGCCCGCGTCGGAGCAAGAGATAATTCGTCTCGCGCCACTTCAGACCGACACGCAGCGCCGCTTGTTTTACGCTGGCCGCCAAGCGTGTATCGCCTTCCGCGCTGGTGGCGAGCATCGCCGGGTTCTCCCGCATCCAGAACACGGCGCCTTGGCCGACTTTTGCGCCCACCCCGGACTGCGCTTCGTCGAGTTTGCGTCCGGTCAGACCGAGTTGTGCGAAGAGACGCTCACGCGGTGTCGCATGACTGCGTCCGTCGCTGTTCCACCATTCGCAGACGTGGTTGTAGGGATCGTCGTCACCGTCAATCACGACCAGCGCCCCGCCACGCTTCACCCATCCGGCCAGCGGCAAGTGAACTTCCGGCGTCAGCGGTTTTTGGCCGTGGTAACTCAGCAGCAGCACGCGAAAACCGTGGAGGTAGCGCGGCACCGTGACGTTCTCCAACTGGACCGGTGTGATCGGCATCCCGCGCTTGAGGAGCGGCAGGGCGAGGCCGTAAACATGGCTCAGGTGCGCGTCGCCCGGCGTGGGTTCGCCGCGCTGAAACATCAACGAATCACTTACGAGCACGCCGATTCCCCCGGTGCCGCAGTCCCACTCCACGCGCGACTGCTTCATTTCGTTGAGGGAGTTCATCACGATTTGCAGCTCCGTTGCGTAAGCAGGCGGAATCGGTTCGCGCTCGGCCGGCTTGCCTTTCTTCGGATAACTCCCACCGAAGACGCGCTCCGGCCACGGTGCGACTTCGTAACGCCAGACTTCCGGCTGGAAAAGTGACGCGACCAAGGTCGATTCCCAGTTCACGCGGTAATCCTCCCAATCGTGGTTGGGATCGTCCTCGACCGGGTCGTTCAAATACCAGACCGTGCGGCCCGTGGCGCGAACGAGATTCTGCATGGCACCGTATTCGAGGAACGCAGTTTCGAACGTGCGCTCGCGCAATCTGCCACGGAACAAGTTCGGTGTGCGTGACGTGCCGGTCCAGACTTGCGCGATGTAGCCGTCGCAGCCTTCGAGGCGGGCGAGGCTGGACTCCGGACTGACGATCCGCCAATGCGCGTAATTGAGCAGGCTGTGAGTGGGGACGTAGCAACGAACGTGGCGACCGGTGCGTTTGTTGAATGCCTGCACGTGATCGAACACCTGCTGCAACGCGCGGCGATAGAGAAAATATTTCAGCTTGGACGCGCGCCATTGAGCGTCCACCGAACTGTGCGGCGGTTGCCAATCCTCGCCGTAGTAACTGCGCCACTCGCGCTTGAAGCCTTCAGAATAACCACCACGCACCCAGAATTCCGGCTCTTCAAGATGAATCGCCTCGGCACCGGCATCGAGCGCCCGTTGGACGCCGACCGAGAGAAATTTCCCGAAGTTGGTGCCCGGGCACATGTAGTAAACGTCGCCGCCGTGACTGATCTTGTTGCCGTTGCGCTCCGTTTGCGCTTCGTCCTCGTGATTCACGCCGTCGAAGCGACCGTAGAGGTAGTCCTGATAATTGCCCCATGAGACGCCGGTCATCACGTGGATGCGGTAACCGCGGTCACGCCAGGTTTGGATGCGTTGCGGCAGACCGGGATCCACGCCGTAAACAATCGCGACGTCCGAGCGCAGGTTGCCCACCGTGCTCCACGGCTGGCCGGTTTGGAAGCAGGTGCGTTCAAGCGCCTGCTGCGGGTTGTCAGGGTCTGCGGACAGTTTGTCCGTGGCGAACAGACGAGCAGTGACGAGCAGGAGTACAGCCACACCGCAAGCGAGGCAATGCATGAGGCATAGATGTGCGAAGCAGGGTCGGCATTCAAGCGTTTTGTCTGACACCTGCGGCGTCCGAAAAATCAAGTTATGCAGAGAAAACGCTTGCAAAGCGGCTTCGCTTTTGCAACAAACACCCAACCCAGACTTAACCGAACGCAAGCATTGACGGTAAGATTTCAGGTCAAGGCGAGCCTGAAGATGCGTGCGAGAGTAGTCACAGAAGTAATTGCAGTTTTATGAAAACAATCCCCCAGGTTTTGCCAACGACAATACTTTCACGTCTCGACGAAGCTGCTGCGCTTCCGAACACCAAGACTCGCGCCAGCGACTCCAAAACCAACGTGCACAGTCATACGGCACACCGGACGAGAAGTGTCGTCGGCACGCTTTGGTTGCTGGTCGCGGCCCTTCTTCTCACGTCCGCGGACATTCGAGCGCAAGGTGTGCTCACCAACGGCTGGATGCACACAGGCACCATTGCTCCGGTGGGTGATTCCGACTCCTGGACTTTCTCCGCCAATGCCGGGGACAGAATCGTTATCCGGGTTGGGGAAATCACGCAGACGAACAGTTTCACCCCGCGCATCCGGCTCATCAACCCCGCCTCAGTGACAAACACCGCGTCGGGCGCGGTCGCGGCGGAGATCGCCGTTACGGCCACGAACACCGGCACGTTCACAGTGATCGTTGACGATGCTTTTGGCACAACGGCCACTGGCACTTATCGGCTGACTCTGGCCAAGTCGCCTGGCGCAGTTTTTGTTGCGCCCGGTGACGAAGGCGGGCCAATGACCAATGGGGTAATGCACACGGGCACGATTGACGTGGGCGATCTGGACGTGTGGACGTTCACGGCGAATTCAGGCGATGCGATCATCGTGCGGATGGGGGAGATCACGGACACCAGCGCCAATTTCACTCCCTGGGTGCGGCTGTTTGGGCCGAACGGCACGCTGCTGGATTCCGGCTTCGGATCCTCGGCGGGAGAAGTCGCGGTTACGGCAACCAACAGCGGGACATTTACTGTGGTCGTGGGCGACGCCAACGGGTTGTTGAGCGGCACGGGCACTTACCTTTTGACTTTGGCCAAGACCGGCGATCCGGTGGTGGTATCGGCAGGGGATGATGGTGGGCCGATGACCAACGGAGTGCTGCATACCGGAACGGTTTTGACGGGTGACTTGGACATTTGGACATTTTCAGCCACCAACGGAGACAACATCGTTGTGAGGATTGGAGAGATCTCTGACACCAACACGTTCACGCCTTGGTGTCGTGGTGCGAGCAAAGTTGGAGAGGGCTGTGCGAGCAAAGCTGGAATGATGAGGGCGCCGCTGCTGTTTTACTTGAGGGGTGCGTTGCTGAGGCGCAAAGTGTCCTCGCTTCAGCGGAGGATAGGGCTCTGCGGGGA
>JACQFP010000086.1 GCA_016200005.1 Verrucomicrobiota bacterium
CTGGCTCAGCGCCGCCGGCGCCGAGCCGAAAATAAAAAACAGAAAACCGCCAGACCAATAACAAAAAACAACATAACCATGACCGCCCCTTTGTAGTGTAATTAAACCGCGGCTGAGGTCATTGATTCAAAAACGCGCCGTTATCCACCGATCGATCAGCAATTCGACGTAACAACAGACCTGTCACAGTCGATTCACACTTCAATTTTGCAACGTGAAAACCACGAGCCAGTCCTCTTTCACGACGCGGCAACATCTTTCGCACAAATGTTTCTGAAACCCGGTGTAGTGCTCAAGCCACCAAAACGCCGGCCAGGCAAAAGCAATGTATTGCGCGCCGGACTTGCGCAATCGCTCCAGCTCGCGGATCGCAATCGCATCATCTTCTGGTGGACCCCAATAGTTTCCGTTTTTTTCCAGAAAAGGAATCAAGCGTGTGTGTGGCAATTCTGTGCGCAGTTGCTCGTCATCCACAAGTATGAACGGCACCGAGGTTGGAATCAGTCGGACCAATGCCTCGCGGCATTTTTGCAAGCGACGGGTGTTGGTTTGGTTCATCGGCATCGGTGGCGTACAGACTGGCACCGGCACGCTGGCTTTCACGATCACTGCCAGTAACGTCGCACGGTCGATTACTTTCACCGTTGCATTGTCGAATTGATGAAAATCCTTCGCTGCCCATAAGCTGCGATGTCGCTCTAGTTCATTGCCGCACAAATCCTCCTGCCAGGTTTCGTATTTCGGTGTAGTGACGATGACGGCCTTCCGGGCTTTCTTCAGCGCCGCGCGTAACAACTGGAACCCTGCTGGCTTTGTGAAGTGTTCGATCACATCGCCAATGAACACGAGGTCGTATGGAGGAAGTTTTTTCATCAGCGCGCGCGCGTCGCCCACAAAAATGTTGTTATAGAGATAGCGGTGCATCGGCGTCAGATAATCGGCATGCCCTTCAATACCATCAATCCGCACGCGCCAATTTCGGCGCTGGTATCGCGCGGGATCTTTCTCAGCTTCGTTGATGTCGGTGTATTCCCGAAACAGGTGGCCCCATTTGCCGAAACCCACGCCGACATCCAAAATTGACTTAGGGTTGAATTGGCGAATCAGATGGATGACGGTCGGAATTGTGTTGGGACGACTGCTTGGCATTGGAGTTGAATTTATTCCAACATGAATTCAGTGGCAATTCATTAACGGAGGAAACTCACTGGCGATTGGATCGAAACGACTCAACCACGCGCTCATAAAGTTCGACGAGCTGTCGGTTCAACTGAAGAATGTCGTAGCGTGCCCCGACAAACGCCCGGCCCGCCCGGCCCATTTCTGGCCAGACTTCCGGATGCGCAACGAGAAATTCGATCCGCTCCGCCATTGCGACGACGTCGCGCTCCGGCACGAGGAATCCGGACTTGCCCGGCAACATTCCTTCCGGCAACGCGCCGTGTTGAGTCGCGATGACCGGCAGACCGCAGGCTTGGGCTTCTTGCATAAACAAACCTTGACCCTCTTGATCGCCTTCGACGCTAACGCTGCCGAGCAACGCGAGATGAGCCTCGCGCAGGAGGTCGCGAATGAACGCGCCGTCGCGCGCACCGTGCATTATCACCACGTTCCTCAACCCAAGCTCGGCGATGAGCTGCTCCAGCTTGTTGCGCAACGCGCCTTCACCGACGATGTCGTAGCGTAATTCAGGATGGCGCTCGCGGACCTTGGCGACGGCTCGCAACGCGAACTCGTGCCCTTTGATCTCGACGAGCCGCGCGACCGTGAGCAACCGCACGGGCTCATTCGGGCGGCGCGTGCGTTCGGAAAACGGAAATGCTGCGAGATCCAACCCGACTGGCAGCAGTTTCAATTTGGAAAGCGGACAACCGAGTTGCGCCACCCGATTGTGCGTGAACTCGCTGTTTACCGTCACGGCATCGGCGGTGCCAAAAAGTTTTTCATACACACCCACGCCCTGTTTACGCGGAAACGTGGTGAAGTCATAGCCATGAAAGCTCACCACGAACGGCGCGCGCCAGAGTTCACGCGCGAAACGAAAGCTGTTGCCATTCGGCCCGAAGTGGGCGTGCAGCACGTCGTAAGGGCCGCGCTTCCCCAAAAGTTTCGCCAGGCGATACAAGATCGAAAGACTCGCGGCCTGAAAACCGTATTCCGACCAGCGCAGCGTTTGAAGGGCGAGTCCGGGTTTGCGCGCCAGGCAGCCCAACAGCGGCCAGAGAGCGCGTGCAGCGCGAACTGAGTTGTGAACCGAAGTGCTCGCGCCCGGAATCCAGATCCTGCCCGTCAACGGCCAGACCGGCAACTCCCAGGGAGCGCACTCAGGCGGCAGGTCCATGAAGGTCGTTCGCTCCAACAAGCGGTGGCTTGCGACCTCGGGTTGCGCGGGTGTGTCGTTCGGCGCACGAGTGTCCGCGAAGATTTCAACCTCGTGACCGAGATCGAGCAACCCGGTGATCTGCCGCAAGATGAAGGTCTCCGAAATGACGGGAAAACTGCCGACAAAGAACGCGATGCGCAACGGGCGGTCCATCACGTTGCCTTCAACTGAATCGACTGAAACACTTCCGCGTAACGGCAGCGGCCCGCCAGCGCACCGCGAAACTGGTTCAGTCCGATCACGGCCCGTTCGTAATCGAACTCATTCAACTGCGAGCGATGCGCCCTCAAAGCGCGCAGCTTGCGCGGCATGACCGCTGTGATGTCTTCCACTTGGTCAAATTCCGCGAGTGGCGTCCAGACTTCGTAAGCGCGCAACTCCGGTTTTGAAATGCGACAGCGTTTTAACGCGACCTTCAGCACCGGGAGCGCGGCTTGGTGATCGGGATGTCCATCTTGGGGATGTGGCAGGTAGATGAGTTTTGGCTTCTCCTGTTCCAACACCAGACGCAGCGCCGCCGCAACTTTGACGAGATGCTCGCCCAACATCCAGTCCGGCTGGCGCAAAAAAAACAGTTCTTCCAGCCCCAGCATTTTCGCCGCTTTACGCGCCTCGGCTTCGCGGATTCTCCAGGCTTCTTCCCGCGGCAAACGTTTGAGGCCGAGTTCACCCGAAGTCAAAAACACGGCTGACACGCGATTGCCCTGGCGCACATGCAGACAGACAGCGCCGCCGCAGCCGATGACTTCGTCGTCCGGGTGAGGCGCGATGATCAGAACGTTCATGACTTTTTCTTCGCCGCCAACTGCGCGTAAAGCGCCACGTATTCGCGCGCCATGCGTTCCGCCGAGAAACCATGCATCGCCCGGTCATGAATTCTCCTCCGGTCGAGCGCGAGGCAATTCGGAATCACCGAAACGAATTCCTCCCTCGTCGCGGCCATGCAGCCCGAGACACCTTCCTCCACAATTTCCGGCACGGCACCGAGTTTCATGGCGGCGACCGGCGTGCCGCAAAGCATCGCTTCCACGAGCACCAAACCGAAGGCTTCGGGGTATTGAATCGGGTAGAGCAAAGCCCGTGCGCCACCGAGCAAACAATCGCGTTCCTTGCCGGTCACATAGCCGACATAGTCCACGTTCTTGCCGTCCACGAGCGGCTGAATGTTTTCGCGGAAGTAGGGATTTGACGGCCCAGCCATCACGAGGCGTAACCCGAGTTTCCGCGCGGCTTCGATGGCCAGCAACGGGCCTTTGCCTGAAACAAAACGACCTAGGTAGCACACGTAGTCCTCCGGTTGTTCACGCAAGGTGAACTGCGCCGTATCCACGCCGTGCGGAATTATTGCCGACGGCTTGAGCGCAGGAAATGCGCTCCATTGATGACGCGAAATCGCCGTCACGCACGACTGCGGCGCGGCGCACCAAAGCTTCGCCGAATCATCATCCGGCACGATGTGCGTGGTGTGCACCATCGGCGCGCGCGCGAATGGTTGCAGCGGAATCCCCCAGAGATACGCATGACTGTGCAGCACGTCGAAGCGATCCGATTGTTCAACGGCCTTGCAGAGATTCACCCATTCGCACAGATGCCAGTCCTCCAGCGCTCCTTTTTGCGCGTAAGGACCAGGCATCGTGACCACCACTTCGCCATCCGCCTCTGAACCCGCGATGCCGAAGACGGTGACTTCGTGGCCGAGTCGCGTGAGTTCACGCGTCAGCAGCCAGATCAACGACTCGACGCTGCCCCCGGTTTCCTGGCGGACCGGAGCTGACAGCGTGGAGATTTGGGCGATGCGCATGTTCAGTTCATGGCCGCGTCCAGCAACTGCGGCAAGATTTTTTCCGTCGCGAATAATTCCTCCGCCAAGCGACGCGCGGCGCGGCGGTGCTTTTCGTAATCGGCGTTGGTCGTCTCGATACAGCGCAGCGCGGCATCCGGATCCGTGAACGTCAGCAGCCCCTCGCCCACGGGCAACCAGTCGGCCAATCCCGTGTCCTCGATCAACACCGGCCGCCCGCTGGCAAGGTAGCACACACTGCGGTCGCTGAACCAGCCGCCGCGCATGGCGACGTAACCGTTCTTCGGCACGCTGAATTCGCCACGCGATTGCTGAATGAACTCGCGATACGATTGCGGCGTGCGCGAAACGATTTCGCCGTGAACGGTTTCCCAGCCGTGACTTGTGAGCGTTTCCGGCTTGATGCCCATTTGCGCGATGCAAAACTTTTGCGCCGTGCGTTTTGGCAAATCGAAATAGCGCGGGAATTCCTTGTCGCGCTGGCCGTAGCTGACTCCTCGATGCGCGACTTCCTTGAATCCCTGCCAACGCATGACCGAGGTGAAATGCGTCGCCGACGTGTCCACCACCGGCCACTCGGGCAGGTAAACAGGCGGAAGCGTTTTCAACCACGGGCCGCCGTCGTTTGGGATCGCGCAGTCTGGTGCGCCGAGGCGTTGCGCGTATGTGAACCGACGTTCCACATGCGCAATGCCTTCGGCCAATCCTGCGTCACCATTGGCGATGGCGATTTGCGTGAAGCCCGGGTCAACATCAATGAACGCGCGGCGCCGCGGCAGCTCGTATTCCTTGCGCCAGTTCCAAAACGGAGCGGCCCGCATGATGAGCAGATCAGCGCGGGAACAGATTTCCTGGAACTGATCGAGCGGCATGCCGACCGAGCGGTAGTTGTCGCGATAAATCCAGCGGTCACCGAAACCGAACGGTTCGAGACAGGCACGCACGTAGGCAGCGGGATAATCGAGTTCGTGCGTCCAATCCTCCTTTTCCCAGATGTAAACCCACGAGGACTTGCCGCAATCTTCGAGATAAACCACGTCGTGTCCGAGCGCGCGCAATCCGAGGAGGTATTGCAGGCCGGCCCACGCCTGCCCGCCGAGGCCGGAACGACCAATGGTGCCTGCAAAAATAATGGTCATGAGCAGTTAGAGATAATTCTCCGGCAGATCGAGCACCACGCGGCGCCGGGCCAATTCACGCAATTCTTCTCCAACGCCACTGCCGTTCAAGCCCTTCACCTGCGACTCCGTCAACGTCAGTCGTTCGGGCAGGTAGCGCCGGCAGGCGGCGAATTCTTCCGCGTATTCCGGTGAAGGGAACTGGAGCGTCCAGGAATTCGCCGAGCCGTTGTCCGCGCGCCGATAAAGCGGGTTCAACACCGGCCGCCGTACGAACGGATAGTCGCCCGGCAATTGGTAGTCACGAAACAAACCTTCCAACTCGCTCGCAATGGCGATTAGCGTCGGCTCAGTAGCCAGCTCGGCATCGGCATGATCCAGTGACAGCGCAATCGGACGATCGGCCAGAATCGCGTTGAGCACGGCACTCTCCGCGAAAAGCCGCGCGGGAATTTCCTCGAAAAGACCTCGCCAGTCCGCCGGTTCGAGCGGCGATCCGGCGGAGGCGTTTTCACAAAGCGCGTTGTGCAAAGCAGTGACCACGATCGCGCCCTCGCGACCGACGAGCCGGGTCATTTCGCCAGCCGCCAGCCGGCGCGGCCAGACGTAATGGAGCGCGTCCGCGCAGACGATGAGCGAAAAACTTCTGCGCGCGAATGGCAGCGGCAGGGCGGCATCGCAACAAATCGCGCGGCATTCTGGAGCGACAAACTGCTTTGCCAGCCAGAGCTTCCAGAACTCCAGGTCAGCCAGCCAGACTTCGCCGTCTGGAGCGAGGTTGCACAGCGTGCGGGTGAGATGACCGGCCCCGCCGCACAAATCGAGCATTCGTCCCTCGGTGCAGCGCGTGTCCTGGCTGAGCGCGTACAACAGACTTTCACTCACCAGAAAAGTCGGGTCGGAAAAACGGTAGAGGAAATAGTTGCCCTCGGGATTGGGGCTGAGAATTTCCAGCGCCTGCTGGCAGGTGAACGACCTCGTGTCGCGACGCAAGGCTTCAAATTGTTCCCGTCGCCGCCCTTCCAAGCCAAGCAGTGTGAAGAGCGCCTCATCCGCCTTGCCGACGTCCAACAAACCGAGCGCCGCCCGTGCCGTCTGCCCGGTCCGCAGGTAAGGAATGCCGGCCACGACCGGATAAGCGCAGCACGCGCAGCCGAGCAGGCCCGTCTGCAACCTGCCTTGCACCATCTCCAGTGCGGCGCTTTGCTCCAGCTTCAATTGGCCGCCGCAGAAAGGGCAGTGCAATAATTTCAAAGAGGCGAGTTCCATCAGTTCCTTCTCACAACCCGGCGCGCTTCATCAGGCTGTCCAACACCTTCTCCGCGGCGAAATATTCCGTCGCGATTTCGGCGGCGGCACGGCAGTTGCCCTCGTAGTCGCTTTCAACGGCATCCACGGCGGCGAGAATATCGTCCATCGTTTTGAAACCAAACAAACCTTTACCACTCGGCAGGAACTTGCTGAAGCCGGTTTCTTGCGTGATTACGGGCCGACCCGCGGCAAGATAACATGCGGTGCGATCACTGAACCATCCGGTGTTTGGGCGGACATACTGATCACGCGCCACCGTGAATTCACCGCGCGATTGCTGGATGTATTGCCGGTAGAGATCAGCGTCACGTGAAATCTCCACCGAGCCGGTCTGCCGCCAGCCGTGGTCGCGCAAAAGCTTTTGCACGTCCTCGCCCACGCTGGTCGCCAGTTCAAAAGATTGCGAAGGACGGCGTCGCGGCAAGTCCAGAAACTTTTCGAACTCGCGATCCTTCGTCCAATGCCACGTGTCACCGCGCCATTCCAGATTCTTGCCCTTGTTGTGCCACGTTGTGATCGTGGTGTAAGCCGACCCGCCCGTTGGACCGCCCGCGTTCCAAAGTTCAATCGCCACCGGCTGGCGCGTCGGCAGCCACTTGAATTTCTCGATTGGCGTGTCGCAATCCGGCGCGCCGAGGTTTTCGCCAAAGCTGAAGTGCGTGTCATGCGCGGCCAGCATGTCAATCATTCCCTGATCGCCTTTCGCGACCTTGACCTGGGATGCGAACGGGTCGGACTCCACGTAGATGCGGCGTTTGATGACGCGATGTTCGTCGCGGATTTCCTGCGCGCCGGTGACATTGAGGAATGCGTCGGCTTCGCGATAAAGCTGGAGGATTTGCGCTTCCGTCATGCCGTAACATTTGCCGTCAGGATATTTTCCGCGAAACGCCCAACGACCCGCAAATCCATGCACTTCGAGGTAGGGCAGGACCATTTTCAGATTACCGGTCACGTCGGGACTGAACTCGTTGAGGACCGGGTCGTAAATCCAGCGGCCCGAATCCTCGACGTAGTAAACATCGTAGCCCAGTTTGCGCAGGCCGATCAGGTAATGGAGAAACTGGTAGGCCACGCCCGCCAGCGGATACCAGAACAAGATGCCGAATACTATGATTTTGCCTTTGCGTGGAGTGGTAGTGGGCATCGGATCGTGAAAAATTAAGTCGTTGAAGTGCTGGTGGGCGAATCGGGATCGAGTTGGCGAATGACCCGGGCCGGATTACCCGCGACAACCGTGAAAGGCGGCACGTCGGTCGTCACTACCGAACGCGCCCCCACCACGGCGCCTTCGCCGATTGTCACGCCCGGCAGAATGCAGGAATCAAATCCGACCCAAACTTTGTTGCCGATGCGGATCGGTTGGGTGGGAGCATAGTTGACCGCATGGCGTGGTTTCCGGGTGTGCACGCGTTCCAATTCTCGTCGCCTCGCTTCCGTTTCGAGCGGCAGCCGTCTCGTGTCCATTAACACAACATTCCAGGAGATGAGGCAATAGTCGCCGATGGATATTTCCGAGTCGCAAATGATGCGTGCGCCGTTCATGAGCGTGAACTCGCCGACGCTCACTCGCGCCCGCGGACCGAGGTCGAACATGACGCCAAGGTAAATGGATGCCCCGCGCCCGATGCGAACGGCGTCGCTCGCCGCACTGCGGCAGAGTTGGAAACTGTAAGTCGTCTCCAGGTAAGCCTCGGCGTCCACGGACACGTTTTCGGGGACTCGCCCCGGAAACCAATCCCACGGCAATGTGCGGTCAGCGTTCAAGTGTTTTGGCCGATGATTTGCGCCGGGTTGCCCAGGACGCGGGCACCCGGCGGCACGTCGCGGGTGATGAGCGAACCGGCTTCGATGAAAGCTCCCGCGCCGATGTTCACGCCTTTGAGGATCGTGGCGTTTGGTCCGATCCACACGTCGTCACCGATGATTACCGGCTTTTTGGCAATTGCTGGCCGTGGCCGTCCCTTGCCGAGAGGGGAACAAGCGATGGCGTCCGCCACGCGTTCGGCGGGCGCAAGCGGATGAAAATCCGTGTCGGCCAACGTCGTGTTCCAACCGATGACGACGTAGTTGCCGATCCGCAACTCCAATTCACAGAGCAACACCGCGTTGGTGAAGTAGCAATAATCCCCAATGCTGACGCGGCCTTCGCGCCCGATGGCAAAGTGGACACCATCCATCGTGCAATGCGCGCCGACGACGAGCGCTGGATCCTGTTTGCTCAGGAAACGTTTGAACGCGTAATCGGCGGTGACAAGGGAATTGAGCCCGAGGCGAACATTTGGGGGCAGCGGGCCGTGTGTCCAACCGGTCGTGATGGGTTGTGGTTCGCTCATCGGTTATCCGCTGTCACTGGTTGCCTGATTGAAGCTCGTGAAACCGCGCATACACGCCGCCGCGGGTGATCAATTCCGCGTGCGTCCCGCTTTCCGTGATCTGTCCATCCTTCAATGCCACGATGTGATCCGCGCGCCGCACCGTAGAGAGCCGATGCGCGATGATAAACGTGGTGCGATTGCGGGTCAACCGCTCCAGCGCCTCCAGCAAGCTGCGTTCAGTCTCAACGTCAAGCGCGCTCGTCGGCTCGTCGAGGATCAGGATGGGCGCGTTCTTGAGCAACGCCCGCGCGATCGAGAGGCGTTGCCGCTCGCCGCCGGACAACGTGCCACCACGTTCGCCAACGACCGTGTTGTAACCATCGGGCAATCGCAGGATGAACTCATGTGCATTCGCGGCCTGGGCGGCGGCTTCGATCTGCTCAAAGCTGGCGTGCGGGCATCCATAAGCAATGTTCTCAGCCACCGTCATCGGAAACAAAAATGGCTCCTGCAAAACAAGGGCGACCTGACTCCGCAAGCTTTTCAACTGGACATCACGCACATCATGTCCGTCCACCAGTACCCGCCCCTCCCACGGATCAAAGAACCGCGGAATCAGGCTGACCAGACTACTCTTGCCTGCGCCCGTTGCGCCGACGAGTGCCAGCGTCTGGCCGGGAAGCACGTCGAGCGAAATGTTCCGCAGCACAGGGCGCCCAGGCTCGTAGCCGAAAGTGACGTTTTCCATCTGCAGATGGCCGCGCGGCGCGCTGAGCGGCGTGGCCCCCGGTTTATCGGCGACTCTGGTTTCAGTTTGCAGCACTTCCCAAACGCGCCGCGCACTGCCGGCCGCACCCTGAATAGTCGAACTGGTGTACATGATTGATTCCAACGGCGCGTATAGAGAACCGAGATAAGACAGGAAGGCAATGATCGCTCCCACGCTCAGTTGTCCAGCCAGAGCGTGCTGCGTCCCGAACCACAAAATCCCTGCCGTTCCCAACGCAGTAGCCAGACCGATCAAAATCTTGAACTGCATCTGCACGCTCGTCAGTGTGAGTGTCGCGGCGATCGTATCGCGGGTGGTCTGCGCGAAGCGCTGGTCATCGTATTCTTCACGGCCGAATGCCTGCACGACCGGAATGGCAGCGAACGTTTGCTCGACCACTTCATACATTTTGCCCTCCACTTCCTGTTGCTTATAGCTGAGGTCCATCATCGGGCTGGCGTAGCGATGGAACACAAACATCATGCAAGGCGCAACCGCCAGCGACAGCAACGCGAGCGTGGCATCGATGTGCCAGAGAATCCAAAACATGGCCGCAAGGCTGACGATGGATGACGCCACCGGCAGCAACGCGTCTTTGACGATGATCGAGGCGCAGGCGCAATCGGAGGTGACGCGACGGATGTTGTCGCCAACCGATTTCCGCGCGTGAAAGTGAAGCGAGAGTTGCTGAAGCTTGGCGAACAAATCACCGGCCAAATCATAAGTCATCCGCTGGCCGAGGCTGATGTTGCCGTAGGCCGTTGCCAGACCGACCGCCCAACTCAACAGAAAAATCAAGACGGTGGCAGCGACGCTCCAGCCAATCAGATTGAACGGTGTCGCAGCACCAGGCAGCGACTCAACAAAACCAGCCAATCCTGGCGGCATCACTTTCCCCTGTAGCACATAGTCGATGAGGAAAACCATCGGCCACGGTTTGAGCACATCCAGACCAACTTTGAGGAGCAGACTGCCGATTACCGCTACCAGCGGTGTCCAACGGCGCAGCGCATAACCCATCGCCCAGCGGCACAAGCGCAGCAGCGTCAGATCAGCATTGGAGATGTTGTGAGTCATGATTCCAGCGCCACGGCTGCGATTGGCGCTCCGGCTTCGTTTTGAATTTGGTGGAGATGCGCGTAGTGGCCCTGCTGCGCGAGCAATTCACCATGCGTCCCGCTCTCTACAATGTGACCCTGCCCGATCACGGCAATACGATCCGCGAATCGCACGGTCGAAAGTCGATGCGCGATGAGGAAAGTGGTGCGGCCATTCATCAAGCGCCGTAACGCTCCGATGATCAACCGCTCCGTCTCCGAGTCGAGCGCGCTGGTCGGCTCGTCCAGAATCAGAATGGGCGGGTCCTTCAATAAAGCGCGGGCAATCGCCAGGCGCTGCCGTTCGCCGCCGGACAGCGTGGTGCCGCGCTCGCCGAGCACCGTGTCATAGCCTTGCGGCAGAGCGGCGATGAATTCGTGGGCATTGGCGGCGCGCGCAGCCGCTTCAATCTCCGCGCGGGTTGCGCCAGGACGTCCGTAGGCAATGTTCTCGGCGACTGAAATTGGAAACAGAAATGGCTCCTGCAACACGATGCCAACCTGGTCGCGCAAGCTCTTGAGCCTGACGTTGCGCACGTCGTGACCATCAATCAACACCCGTCCTTCCCACGGATCGTCGAAACGCGGTACCAGGTTCACCAAAGTCGTCTTGCCCGCGCCAGTCGCCCCGACGATGGCAAGGGTTTGCCCGGCTGGCACGTCGAGCGAAATGTTTTTGAGCACGGGCCGGCCCGGCTCGTAGCCGGCGGTCACGTTTTCCAATTGCACCCGTCCGCGCACGGGCGCCAGCGGCTCGGCGTCCGGCGTTTCAGACACTTCGGGCGCTGTGTCGAGCACCTCCACGACGCGCTGCGCGCTCGCGCTCAAGCCCTGGAGCGTCGTATAAAGATTGGCGAACACTTTCATCTGGGTCTGTAAAGAATTCAGATAAACAAGAAATACCAGAATGCTGCCGAGGCTGAGCGTTCCGCCGAGCACATGGCGCGCGCCAACCCAGAGAATCACACCCGTGCCCAGCGTGGTGATGAGGCCGGAACTCAGACTGTTGACGCTGCCGATCAACGCGCTGCGCTGTTGTGACCGGATGGCCGCATCAGCAAATCTCTGAAAGCGGGAACTCTCCCGTTCCTCCTGGGCGAAGGCCTGCACCACCGGAATGCCGGTCAAGGTCTGCTGGATGTGCGCCTGAATGCGGCTCTCAATCTCCCGTTTCAATCTGGCGGCGGCCCGCAATGGTTTTCCGACAAGGAACGAAACTCCGACCATGAACGGCGCGGTTGCCAACGCCAGGAACGTGAGCGTTACATCCAGTTGCGCCATGAGGAAAATCATCGCCGCCATCGTGAGGACTGCATGGGCGGGAGCGAACAGGAGCGTATCGACGACTTGATACACACACCAACTGTCCACGGTGACGCGGCTCATGTGATCTCCCACCGCCGTGCGCTTGTGGAAAACCAGTGAGCGGCGTTGAAGTCGCGCAAAGAGGTCTTCGGCCAGGTCGTACACCATGCGGCGGCCCGCGGCGATCCAGGCCCAGGTGAGCGCCGCGTCCACCGCGCAGTTCAAAGCGAACAAGGCAAGCCCGCCAACGACGATCACCACCAACAGAACCGTAGGCGTGGGACTGAGATTTAATGTGTGAAAGCCATTTTCCAGAACGACTGGCAAAGGAGTTGTCCCCAGCACATGGTCGATGAGCAGTTTCATCGGCCAGGGTTGCACGGCGGCGAGGGCGGCCGCCGAGAGCGTGAGGACGAAAATCCGGATCAAAGAGGCCCGCTGTCGCCGCGCATATTGGAGAAGCCGCAGGTAATTATGCATGTGCTGTCTGCGGTCGGTTTAACATGGGCCGGCCAAAGGAACAAGCGCGCGCGCGTTGAGCGCCCGGCACGTCTCCCTGAGTTCACTGTGTTTGCACGCGATAGAATCTTTGCCCAGAACCAACGTTTAGGTTCGTTACACTGACCGTCGCGCCGGTGCCCGGCAAGTTCGTAACGGTTCCCCAAGTGGACGCCGGCAAGGCATCGGCGTACTCGACAATGTAGTTGTGACCGGACTGGGTCAGGAAGGAGAATACAAAGTCACTCCCGGTTTTCATTGGATTAGTGATGGTAACAGGCAGGGCGTCTGACGCGCCACCTTGGAGCGTGGCCGACTGCAAGGTGACGTTGCCAAAATCTTGATCGTAAAGAAACAACGACCGGTATTGGACGATGAGACTTTGACCAGATGAAGCAGCCGAGTAATCCAGCGTGTAAACCACATAGTTATCGCCATAAACATTACTCACCGAGGTGTCAGTGTAGGCTTGCGCACTGAAGTCGCTCAAATAAGCCTGAAAATTACCCTTTGCTCCATACAATCCCGCATAAATCTTCAATCGACGGGGTGTCGTATCGGCAGGTGCTATGATTTTGAACCCATTCCCAACTCCCGTGATGAAGACTCCCGTCGGTGTGTCCGTTGCGCTGGCAGTGGGGGTTCCGTCGCTCCAGGAAAAGACAGTGTAGTTATTGGAATATTGCTGCGCAGCATTTGTGCCCAACACGGTGAAGTCGCTGATTTTTTGCGTCACCACGCTCTTGTGATCAAAACTGTTGGAAGCGACCAATCCCCAATGGGACCAGTCCGCTGTGCCTTCAGACGTCAGATTCACAGCGCCTGGCGGCACGGCGTTGCTTCCCGAAAGAGAGCCGCCCGAGGTGTTCACAAATATTTCCACGGGTTGGGAATACGAAAAGTCTGCTTGATTGTCCGTGGCCACAGCCGTCAACACATGATAGCCGGCTGGAACGTTGTTCCACGTAAAGCTGTAAGGACTACCGGTCATGTCTTCGCCCAATTTGTTGGCCCCGTCGTAGAATTCAACCTTGGTCACTGATCCATCCAAATCGGAGGCATCCGCGTTGATGGTGATGTTGGCTCCCGCAGTGTAAGTGGCATTGTTCGTCGGACTGGTGATGGAGACAATCGGCGGGTTATTGGCCCCCACCGCAGTCAGAGCAGCCGACTGCAGGGTCACGTTGCCGGACGGATCGAAGAAAGTATTGAGCTTCCATCTGATGGTCAGGGTCTGGCCGGCTGAATTGGCGGCATACTCGATGGCGTAAACTGCGCTCTGACCACTGCGAACATTGCTCAATGACGAATTGCTGTAGGCCGTGGCGCTTCCATCGCTCAGACTGGCTTCAAATTGACCCTTGGCCGCGTAGGCTCCGACATACACCTTCAAGGTACGGATGTTTGTATCAGCCGGGACAGTGATTTCAAATCCGGTGCCAATTTGAGGTGTTCCATAAGCCCAGACTCCGGTGGTTGTGTTTGTAACACTGGTCGTGGGCGTGCCATCACTCCAACTATAGCCGTTGGCATTATCACCGAATTGATAAACAAAGACAAAAGCATTGGTCTCGTTGGTCGGGTAGAGAGCCGTGAAGTCGCTGATCAGCGGCGTCACCCCCGTCTTTCGATCCAGGCTGGTTTCGGTGTAAAGGCCCCAGTGCACCCAGTCCAACGGCCCGGCGGCACTGAGATTGATGTCCGCTCCAGCCGCGATGTCAGCGAACGTCCCGGTGAGCGTTCCTCCGGGGAGTTCATTGGCACAATACCAAATGAGTGCGGCAATCGCTAATGCCTTGAAAGAGAATCGTGGCTTGTGAAACATACGAGTCTAAGAAACTTAAACTGCGGAAAGTCCGGGCTACCACTTCACCGCTTGCACGTGCCAGTCGAAGAACAGCTTGTTGCGCACGGCACCATGCACCGGTTTGTTTGGCAAGTCGGTCCACCAGGTCACGGAGGGATTCAAACTCGGCACGGCCTGATCCACGTCCGTGATTGCGAATATCTGGGACGGCCCTACGTAGGTGTCCAAGTCCGAGTATCTCACAGGCGGAATGGCCGGAGCACCGCCCACTTCCGGATAGCCAAACGGCGGCACCCGGTTCAGCGGGTTCGGATCGAGATCATCATTGAGAAGATAAATCTTCCGGCCCATCAGGGAACTCGCATCCGGTGCAAAATGCGCGTAGCCCGGACAGACAAAGGTCTTGGCGATGACGGTCTTGCCGGACGGCACCGGCTCGCCGAGGTACGTCGCGATGTAATAGATCAGTTCATCGCCTGAATTCTTGTCGTAGCTGGCCCGCGCTCCCGCCCAAACCGGGCCGGGCAGTTTTTGCTGGCTGTCATCGACGTAAAGTTGCAGCGCGATCCCGACCTGTTTGAGGTTCGACATGCAATTGATCGCGTAGGCTTTTCGCTTTGCGCTGGCCAGCGCCGGCAGCAGCAACGCCGCCAGAAGGGCAATGATGGCGATGACCACCAGGAGTTCAATCAATGTGAATGCAAAGCGCCTGCGCGAAGAACCAAACCGAGCCTTCCTTGATAATGTTCTCATAAACACAGTGTGCTTTTGCAGCTCTCTCCTTATTACTTATCAATTCCTGCTTACACCCGATACAACGAGCTTCTTGCGTGAAACAAACAACGCATACTATTTATCACAAAATCCCGGCCGCGCAAATCAGAATTGAGTGAAAGTTTCCAACGCTTCAAAAAGATTTGCCGCGCAGGAGGCTTTGGCGTAAACAACCGCCATGCGATTCCTTCGCCGAAATCAGTATCTGCTCTGCTTTCTGGCCGTGCTGGTTTTTTCCTGCGTGATGGTGCTCAGGCAGCTTATGGCCAATCAGTCGGCGCATGTTGAAATGCGCGAAGATTTCCTACTGCTTCACGATCGGGGCGAAGCAAAAGCATCCGAACGGCTCTACCAGTTGCTGATCCAACAACTCCCCGACTTGAGCGACAAGAGCCTGGTGGACGACCTGCAACGCACCAGCCTGCTGGTGGATTTGAAAACCCCTGACCTCCAAAATTTGGTTTGGAAGTATGGCGTGAGCGTGAAAAGGGAGTTGCAGAAAAGATCGGAACGACGCCTCTCCCGCGCTCTTGAGCGCGCGGAAAAGCAGTAGGACGGGTCGCCGCCGTCGCGGCCGTGAATTGGGGAATTTGAATGTCCGGTTCAACTGATACCTCGGCGAGAGTGAGCGTGGACGGAAAATTCTTTCGTCTCGGCCCTCGCAAATTCCACGCGAAAGGAATCACCTATGGGCCTTTTGCGCCAAACGCGAATGGGGAAATGTTTGCGACTCCGCAGCAGACCGCGCGCGACTTCAAGCTGATCAACGAACTCGGCGCCAACTTTCTCCGCGTCTATTACGTGCCGCCCATCTGGTTTCTCGATCTGGCAGCGGAACACGGACTCAAAATTCTGATCGACATTCCCTGGCCGAAGCACCTCTGCTTTCTCGATTTGGAACGCTCCCAGGAAGAGGCTCGCCAGACGGTTCGCCAGGCGGTGAGCGTCTCCAAAGGTCATCCGGCCGTCTTGGCTTACAGCGTCGTGAACGAGATCTCTGCCGAGATTGTGCGTTGGAGCGGCGTGGCTCGCGTGGAGAAATTCATCGATGAACTGGTTGACGAGGCGAAAGCAGTTGACCCCGGCTGTCTATGCACTTTCACCTCGTTTCCGCCGACGGAATTTTTGCGGTCGGAGAACATCGACTTCGTTTGTTTCAATCTCTATCTGCACGAGCGAAAACCTTTTGAGGGTTACCTTGCGAGACTGCAAACTCTTGCTGGCGCCAAGCCGCTGCTCCTGGGAGAGTTTGGGATGGATTCCATCCGGGAAGGCGAAACCGCAAAATGCGACTTCCTGAACTGGCAGATTGAACTGGCTTTCCGCGCGGGTCTGGCCGGCACCGTCGTATTCAGCTTCACTGACGATTGGTTTCGCGGCGGCCTGCAGATTGAAGATTGGGGGTTCGGTGTCACCACGCGCGAGCGACAGCCCAAGGAATCCTTTCATGCCGTCCAGCGTCAGTATCACCTCGCACCGCATTATCCGTCGGCGCGAACGGTCAAGGTTTCGGTCGTCGTGGCCACCTTCAATGGCGCCCGCACGCTGCAGAATTGTCTCGCCTCACTCACCCGGCTGAATTACCCGGACTACGAAGTCATTCTCGTGGACGACGGTTCGACGGATCGGACGCCGGACATTGCGGCTGCGTTCCCTTCGGTCCGCTACATCCGGCAAACCAACCAGGGTCTCTCCGCGGCGCGCAACACCGCCATCCAGGCGGCCACCGGGGAGCTTGTGGCTTTCACCGATGACGATTGTCGCGCCGATGAAGACTGGCTTTATTATCTGGTCAACGATTTATTGCGCGGCGATTTCGTGGGAATTGGTGGTCACAACTTTCTGCCGCCGGAAGACTCGTATGTGGCCGCCGCCGTCGTGGTGTCACCGGGCGGGCCGGCGCACGTCATGTTGACCGATCGCGAAGCCGAGCACATACCGGGATGCAACATGGCTTTTTACAAATGGGCCCTGGAACAGATCGGAATGTTTGATCCCCAATTCCGAAAGGCCGGGGACGACGTGGACGTCTGCTGGCGTTTGCAGGACAGCAATTTCAAAATCGGATTCAGCGCCGCCGGGTTTGTCTGGCACTACCGCCGTTCCACGGTAAAAGCCTATCTCAAACAACAAACGGGTTACGGTGAAGCCGAGGCGCTCCTCATTCGCAAACATCCGGAACACTTCAATTCGTTGGGCGGCGGCATCTGGCGGGGGCGCATCTACGCGCCGTCGTATTCTGGTCTGCTCCTGCGCGGCGCGGTAATCTATCACGGCGTTTTCGGGAGCGGCTTTTTCCAACGCCTCTATGCGCCGGACCCGGTGCAACCGCTCTTGTTTTGCACTTCGCTTGGCTACCAGGTTTTCCTCAACCTCCCGCTCTTGCTCCTGGCGATTTATTTTGACGCGTTCCTGCCGCTGGCGGGCGTCAGCCTGGGACTTTCGATCGGCGCCTGCGCATTGGCCGCCGGACAGGCGAAATTGCCCAGACAAAAACGGCGGCTTTGGTCCCGCCCCCTGGTGGCGCTCTTGTTCTTCCTCCAGCCCGTGGTTCGAGGGTGGGCACGCTTCAAGTGGAGCTTCAATCTTCTCTCGGGACAGAAGCCCGTGCCGATTCAACCGACTCAGCCAGCCCGGGCCTGGGAAACGCCGGAAACCACCGTGTATTGGTCGAAGGGCGACGTGGACCGTTACCGCTTCCTTGACGGCATCTTGTCGAAACTGGAGCAGGCCGGTTGGAGTTTCAAGACCGACACCGGCTGGACCACCTACGACGTGGAAATACCCACCAACCTCTGGACCCGCTTGAGACTTACGACGGTCGGAGAAGAATTGGAACAGCATAAACGAACCCTGCGTTGTCGCGTTCGCGGCCTCTGGTCATTGCCGGCGAAGCTCGTCTTTGGGATTGCGACTTCCGGCGTGCTGGCACTCATCGCGATGTTTGCCGGGACGAATCCATGGATGTGGATGAGCTTGACGGCGTTGCCGTTGATCGGTTGGTGGTTTGAAGATGAAAGGCAGGAGTATGAAAGGGCTTTGACGGTATTGATCGACGCGGTTGCCCGCGAACAGGTGCTGGTGAAACTCGAACCGACGAATCCGGCGAAGACTTAAAACCTGTTTGAGGTTTGCCGATTCGTCCTGTTACCCTTTTCACATGTCGCGCGATTATGTGCTGCAATCCTTCCGTTCGCCCGTCCATTTGCAGATTGATTATGCCAAGGAACTCAACCCGCAACAGCTCGCGGCCGTGACCGCGCCGCCGGGTCCAGCGCTCGTCATCGCGGGTGCGGGTTCGGGCAAGACCCGCACCCTGACCTATCGCGTCGCCTTCCTGCTCGAACAAGGCATCCCCGCCGACCGCATCCTGTTGCTTACGTTCACCAATAAGGCCGCTCGCGAGATGATGCGTCGCGTGGCGGATTTGTTGGGGAAGGAAATGCCGGCGTTGTGGGGCGGGACGTTTCATTCCATCGGCAACCGCATCCTCCGGGCGCACGCGGACCTGATGGGTTACCAACGCGATTTCACGATCATGGACCGCGAGGACGCCAAGGATTTGATCGATGCCTGCGTGGGTGAGGCGGAAATCGACGTGAAGGCCGCGCGTTTTCCGAAAGGAGAAGTGCTGGGCGATATTTTTTCGCTGGCGCTCAACACACACGAATCCATCCCGGACATCTTGGATAAACAATATGATTACTTCGCCACGCTGGCGCCCCAGATCGAGGACGTGCAACGGCGATACGCCGCCCGCAAACGCGCCACCAACGCGATGGATTTCGACGATTTGCTTTCGCTCTGGCTCAAGCTGCTGCAAGACCACGCCGAAGTGCGCGAACATTACCAGCGTCGGTTTCAGTTCGTCCTGGTGGACGAATATCAGGACACAAACCAGCTTCAAGGCGACCTCATCGACTTGCTCGCCGGGCGGCATCACAACATCATGGTGGTCGGCGACGATGCGCAAAGCATCTACGCCTGGCGCGGCGCGAATTTCCAAAACATCCTGAAGTTTTCCGAACGCCATCCGGAAACCAAAACTTACAAAATCGAAACCAATTACCGCAGCACTCCAGAAATCCTCGACGTCGCGAACGCCGCCATAGCGCGCAACCTCAAACAATTCGCCAAGCACCTCGCGCCCGTCCGCAAATCCGGGATGAAACCAGTGCTCGTGACTTGCGTCGAAGCAGCGGAGCAGGCCGCTTTCGTGGCCCAGCGCGTATTGGAACTTCGTGAAGAAGGCATTAACCCGAACCAGATGGCGGTGCTGTACCGTTCCCACTTCCACGCGCTGGAACTGCAACTGGAACTGACGCGGCGCAACATCCCGTTCAGCATCACCAGCGGCATCCGCTTCTTCGAACAGGCGCACGTCAAGGACGTGGCCGCGTATCTGAAACTGGTTGCCAATCCGCGCGACGAACTGAGTTTCAAGCGGCTGGTTCAACTGTTGCCCGGCATTGGACGAAAAGGAGCGGACAAACTCTGGAACGAGTTCAGTTCAAAATTCAAAATTCAAAATTCAAAGCTGAAGAGCGATCATCCGTTGGCCGATGCCATGCAAGCTTGCGCCACCGGCGTCCCGAAGAAAGCTGCCGTGGCCTGGGCGCAATTCGTTGCCACCATCGCTCAACTGGAAGCCGAGCCTATCCGAGGCAAAACCGCCGACATGATCAACGTCGTTCTCGAAGCAGGCTACGAGGATTACTTGCAGGAAACCTACGCCAACTTTCGCAACCGCCTGGAAGACCTGGAACAACTGGCCACGTTCGCGCGGCAGTTCGAGTCGTTGGAAGATTTTCTGACCCAGCTCGCCTTGCTGACGAACGTGGAAGCCGAAGACAATCAACCGGCGGACAACGACCATGAAAAAATCCGCCTCTCCACGATTCACCAGGCCAAGGGGCTGGAGTTCGACGTGGTCTTCATCATCATGCTTTGTGAAGGACTGTTTCCATCCGCGCGTTCGCTGGAGAATCTGGAAGGAGAAGAGGAGGAGCGCCGGCTTTTTTACGTCGCCATCACGCGGGCGCGCAACGAACTTTATCTGAGCTATCCGCTGATGCGGGCAATGCGAAGCAGCACCGGTGACCTGATGCAACAACCCTCGCGTTTTCTCGGCGAAATCCCCAAAGAACTGATCGACGAGTGGAATCTCAAGCCGTTCAATCCGTACGGGTGATCAACCACATCGGCGACACTTGGTTGCCGCAATCACCTCTTACGACCCTGCCCGCACGGGAACTGGCGTCGCAACCGGCACCGCGTTGGTGTGCGGAAAATCGGTGGACAAATAATGGACCAATGAAGTGATCTGTTCCTTGTTCAATGGACCGCCGTGTTCTTGGGCAAACGCGGGCATCAGTGTGCCGGCTTTACCTTCGGTGACCCATTGCGCCCAATAAGCCGGCGTCGTGGGTACTTTGGGCACGTGCAGATCCGGCACCATCGTGGCGCGATGCTCGGCATCGTGGCAAATGGCGCAACCACCCTGATAAAGTTCCTTGCCCATCTTGGCGACAGTCGGCTCAACATGGCATTTCGCACAATCGCCTTTGAAAACCGCCTGCCGGTCGGCCATCGCCGCGCGCATGTTCTGGCTCCGGTTCACCGCACCCGCCACCTGCGGTGGTTGCGGCGGCGGTGTCGGAATGTTGACTTTGACCAGCAACGTTTTCACGCCGGTATTGCCGGCCACGGTGACGGTCTTGATCACGGTCCCGAATTTGCCCGCGAGGTTGACGGACACATCGATGGCTCCGTTTGTCCCCGGCGCAAGATGCCAGGGCTGCGGCGGCGTCTTGGCCAGCGTACAACCACAGGAGGTGCGAACGCTGTCGATCACAACTTCCGAGGGCGAAACATTCGTCAGGTTGAAGGTCAAATTGGCGGTAGGCTCGCCGAGTTTCGCAGTGTATTCCTTGCTGTCGGCATCCCACACCAAAGAACTGGCGGCGAGCGTCGGCGCGCTGGCGATTGCAGGCGTCGCAGTGAGGGGAGTCACGGGCCGGCTCGGCTGCGTTGGGAGCGTCAACAGGACCGGCGGTCTTACCGGGGGTTGCGGTCTTTCAGGACCGGGTGCGAAAGGTTGCGCCAGCACTGCCGTGGTGGCAGCCAACCATAGCGCCGCCAATACTTTGCCGATACGTCTGTTCAGTTGCATAATCTCATTGAATGTAGCGAAACCCTAACCGATCCAAGCCAGTTTGACGAGAAGATTTTGACGCGCCTTGCCTCCCGGTTCGATTTTGACGAAGCCATACCGCGTGATTTGTTTCTTGAAACTCAATCCGCTGTCTCAGTCCACATAAATCAGTTCGTTGGCCAACAGCAATATTTGCGCGTATTTCTGCCAGGCGTCTAGGTGCCCGGTCGATGATGATGGCGCGGCATTTTGCGATTCGGCAAATTGATGCGCGAGTTTGATTTCATCATTGGTCGGGTCGCGTTGGAAGGCGAGTTCGTACAGCAGGCGGATGCGTTGCTCCTCAGTGTGCGCCGCCTTGAAGTCGGGCCGCGCCACGAGATGTTTTGCCAGTTGCACCACAAAGGGGCTGTTCATCAGGAACAACGCTTGCTGGGGAACAGTGGTGAAAAAACGCTGCGGACTCGTGGTGTCGGGACTCGCAAAGTCAAACGTGCGATAAAGGTTTGGAAGATTTTGACGGTCGATGTAACCATAGACCGTGCGGCGCGTGCTGAACGGCTCGGTGATGAGATCGACGGAGTGCCCGCCCGCAGTAAGGTCAAGTTTCCCGGCCACGGCGAGCAAGGTATCGCGCATCGCCTCAAAGTCGAGGCGGCGACGATTCATCTTCCAGAGCAGTTGATTGCCCGGGTCAAGACTGGCGTTGCGCGGGTTGTCGTCGCTGCATTGCTGGTACGTGCTCGAAAGCACGATCCAACGATGCAGTTTTTTCAACGACCAACCTTCGTCCATGAGGCGCGCCGCGAGGTAATCGAGCAACTCCGGATGGGTCGGTGGCTCGGAACGCATCCCGAAATCGCTCGGCGTGTGCACCAGACCCGCGCCGAAATGCTCCAGCCAGATGCGATTCACGATCACGCGCGCGGTGAGCGGGTTGTCACGGCTGGCAATGGCGCGGGCCAGTTCCAAGCGGCCGCTTCCTTTTTGAAACGGCTTGCGAGCGCGGCCAGCGACGACTTCCACAAACTGGCGCGGCACTTCCGGGCCTTGATTGCCGGCATTGCCGCGAATGAAGACATGCGGTTCGGTGGGCGTCGCGTTGTCCACCAATGCCATCGCTCGCGGCGGCGCGCCGGGGTGCGTGGCTTCCAACTCGTCCAGTTTTCTGCGGAGCGCGCGCACTTTCTGGATCGACTTCACATCGAACAATCGCTCCACCTCACCGTCCGAAATCCTTGCGGGCGCATCGTCCGCGTAAAGCACCTGTCGCAACGCTTCCTGGTCGGCTTCTGGCAATGTCGTCGGAGCAGGACCCTTGGTTTGGCCCTCTGGACCAATGATCTTTTTGTTCGCTTCGCATACCTCCTGCCAGCTCTTGTCGGCCTCATCGAGTAATTTGCCGTAGCGTTCCGCCACTTCCTTCATCGAAGTCGGCGCGTTGCTGGAAAACGCTTTTGCTACGAGCGGGTTGATGTGTTTGCTCGCGTCCTCATTGGCGGCAAATCGCGCAGCCAACTCCTTGGCCCGCGCGGGGAATTCGCTTTCGGACAAATCCGCAAAGGCAAACCACGGGGCAAAAATCGGATGATGTTGCTTCCTCCAGTTTTCCAGACTGCTGACCCAATGTTGCGCCACTCCGGGGTCAAGTTTGCGTTCGCGCGCCAACCCCTCAGCCTTCGACTTGTCCGCCATGCGCGCCGTTTCCCAAGCCGTCAGCAGATAATCACCGGCGCGTTGGCGCAGTTGCGCGCGGGCGTTGGCCGCCGTGGTCGCGCGATAATCATTCAGTTCGTCATCCCGTTTTTCTCGTTCCGCCAGATATTCATTGTAAGCCGGCGGTTGCGTATTCTTTCCCAGCAACGGTTTCTCCGACGGCTCGGAGGAGCTGGCGAAAACTCCATAGAGCGAATAATAATCCTTGGTCGGAATCGGATCGAATTTGTGATCGTGGCAACGCGCGCAGGCCACCGTCAACGCCATGGTGCCGCGCATCACGACGTCGATGCGGTCGTCGATGATGTCGGGTTGGTTGTTCAGGAATCGCCGGCCCAACGTCAGAAAACCGAGCGCGGCGAGCGGACGCTTGTCTTCACCGAGGTCCAACTGATCAGCCGCAATCTGCTGAATCAGAAATTGGTCGTAGGGCAGATCTTCATTGAGCGCGCGGATAACGTAATCCCGGTAGGTGTAGGAATACGGATAGCGCCGCTCCTCGTCGCCGGCCAGGTAACCCTTGGTGTCCGCGTAGCGCGCGACATCGAGCCAGTGGCGTCCCCAACGCTCACCGTATCTGGGCGACGCCAGCAAACGATCAACCACTTTCGAATAGGCTTCGGACGATTTGTCGGCAACGAACGCTACAACTTCCTGCGGCGTCGGCGGCAGGCCCGCCAAATCAAACGTGACGCGTCGGATCAAAGTGCGTCTGTCCGCCTGGCGCGAAGGTGACATGTTTTTGGCCTCCAGCTTGGCGAGGATGAAATTATCAACCGGTGTCTGCACCCAGCGCTGGTTCTTAACGACGGGCACTGCGGGTCGCTTGACCGGCTGAAAGGCCCAATGTTGTTGATTTGAGAGTTGAGAGTTGAGAGTTGAGAGTTTGTCGGCGCGTGGATCGGGCGCGCCCATTTTCACCCAGGCTTCAAGGTCGGCGATTTTTTCGGCGGAGAGTTTCTTGTTCTTGGGCGGCATCTGCAAATCCTTGTCCGTGTATCGCACGGCCTTGATCAGCAGACTTTTCTCCGGATCGCCAGGGACAATGGACGGGCCGGTGTCGCCGCCCTTGAGCAAATTGTCGCGGGTGTCGAGCCGCAAACCGCCTTTGATTTTTTCACTCTCTGCGCTGTGGCACTTGTAGCAGTGGTCCACCAGCAACGGACGAATCTTCTTCTCGAAAAACTCGACGCCAACAGCGTCAGGCTGCGTTGCCTGCGCGCCTTCCGCCATGGACAACCACAACATGATACCGCTGAGAACTGCGAACTCGATTGACAATCGTAATCTCACTGAACACGCAAAATATTGCCGACATGCCGCCAAAAACAAACTGTTTTCGTTTTGTTTTTCGGGGAGTCTCCACAATCTCAAAATCGCGCATCGGAACCATGAACCACACAAGCCAACCTTTTGTCGCATATGCGACAAAAGGTTGGCTTGTGTGGGCCGGCCACCGTGCACAATCGTTGCGTACTCTGTTCAGCACCGTTGGGATGAGAATTGAGTTTGGCCGGTGCCGCCGACCCAGGGTCGTGCCGCTCTCAGTTCAATCGCATCATTCCAGCTTCAGGCTTGCTGACGAATGTGCACCCAGGTGTGGACGTGCGGTTCGCCGCGGAAATACCAAATCATCGCCGGGCCTTCGATCTGCCACACGTCCCACACGCCGTCGTTGCCGATGTCCTGGTTCTTGTAGAACGACATATGCAGGTTATCAAATCCGTTTGCCTCGACCAGCTTCAGCGCCTCGTCCGCGTCGGCTTTGCGGAACGGCGCGAGCACGTCAGCCATGACTTTGCGAACTTCCGCCTTCTGGTCGCGGGACAACGCGCTGAGCGGAATGCCGGGCAAACCGGCTTTCCTGCCGGTGAGCTTGACGGTGTCCGTGCCCGTCTCCTCGCGCGCGTCGCCCAGCAGCGCCATCTCCCGCTGTTTGCCGTCGAGCATTTTGAAAACTTCATTCGCGCGCAACGCCTGATACCAATAAATGTTTCCCGGATGATTCGGCTTCTCGTTGAAACCCTGCGCCGCGTGCCCGTAAAAAATCGGGCCGCCAAACGCCGCGCCTTCCACCGAATCGCCGTCGCAACGCCGCGTGACGTGACGTCCGGTCAGGACGAACTCGAACTTGCCCTTGCCCGGCTCGCCAAACAGCGCAATCGAAGAGCCGCCAAACCCTTCCCTGCCGGCGTCGTGCTCCACCTGCTGCATGACCTTCGCCGCGTATTCGGGACTGTGCAGGTCCAGGAAGATTTCGCGGATCATGGCCTGTTGATCGGCGTTGAAAAATTGAGCAACCGCCTTGTCCGTGATGTGCCAGTTGTTATCGACCTTGGAACGCAACGGATGATCGAAAGGAAAAACCACCACCTTCCGTTGCTCTTCGGTCAGGCTTTTGTACAACGTGGCGACCAATGTTTCCGCTTGCGGTTTTCTGACTACGATTGTTTGAAGGCGTTCGGCCGCCAATGCCGGGAGCGCTCCGGTGGCCGCGACCGCCAGCCCGCTCACGGTGGTTTTGAGAAATGTCCTGCGGGTGATTTCGCTGCAACAGTCGCAGCCCTCGGAGAAAAGCGGAGGTGTCATGAGGAAACTTTACCGCAAAATCGCAACGCCGCCACAACAATTTCGGACGCTCCGAATGTGGCGGCAAGATTAAGTCGGAGGATTGCGCCAATCAAAAGGTTCAACATAAAGGCGTCAAGATGCCCAAGGGCATGGAAAGCTGGAGAGCTTTTTTGCGTCTCTGTGACTTTGGCGACTTGGCGTCACGATCGCTTCTCGATTCCAAAATTGATGATTCCAAGCGAAATCAAACCTTGACGTCCACCCCGCCCGTAACAACCCTGACGGCATGAGCGCCGGCCGGAAAAAGGTCTTCGTGATATTCGCTCAAACAGGCAGTAACAACCATAGTTTTGATCTCAAGCTAGATTCATGAGTGAGAAATCAGAAATGAAGCCATTTTCTCTCAACTTTACCCCATTATTTTTCACGGTTGTAGCGGGGATCATCGTTGCACTGTTTGCCTGGTGGCTCAACAGCGAGAAATTCGATTTAAGATACACGCTTTCCGAAAAAATCCCTTTGCGCTTTGGCGGCGCGTCGGAAGAAGCAGTTCAACAAATCGAGGTGAAGAATCTAAGCAAGAGGCCGATTGAAAGAATTCAAGTAAAGTTGCCTCCTCAGTTGACGACGTACGAAGTCTCGAAGAATTCACAGGCCGATCAGTTTGAGCATTTCAAGAACGCGCAGAGCGAGGAGTTCATTTACCCGACGTTGCCACCGCAAGGTTCGTTTCGCATCGTCTTCAAGACACCTGGGGAGGGAGTTGCAAAGAGCCAAGTTCAGGTTACCCACAACAAAGGAGAGGCAACGTACGCATTGGAGACGGGAGGAAGATCAACATCTGTCTTTGCTTGGGCTGCATTGCTTGGCCCTGCCATTTGGCTCTTTTTGTCCTTCTTTTCACTCAGGTCGACACTCATCGACTCTTGGAGCTCCGACGCAGAATACCGGAGCGAGCGGGTTGTAAGACGGTCGATTCCGTTTTACATGTCCAACGAGAAGTGGGCTGAAATCCGTACCAAGGCAATTGCGAACCTTGGGAAATACCCTTATGAAAGTGTGCATGATGATATCGAGGATTTGAGTTGCTATAAATGGCTTAACCGCGAAAAGCCGAATTTCCTGTCAGGTGATGAGTGGGACGTGCTGCGGAAAGCTTCGACAGAGCGTCTTCGTGCAGCTTTTGGCAAACGCTTGGAGAGTTTTTGGTCTGGTGATGAAGTTCCAAGGTATCTTCGAATCAAGAAGCCAGTGCAATATGCTTCTGGCAAATGGGAAGAGTTGCGCGTCGAATTACAGGAGAAGTTCCTTCGCAGAAGAGCCAGCGAGGGGTACGATAACCCTGTCCTAAAGTTACAGGAAACCAAGCCCGAGGGAATAGAGCAGCCTGAATGGACCAAGAGCCAGGCAAAGCTCATTCAGCGTTTGGCCTCCCAACTATATGACGCGGCGCTACGTGAAGACTCTCCACTGAGCTACGTCAAGAAGCAAAACCTGAACGTTCTCCCTAAAGACACTGCTGACGAATTGCTGAACAAAGCATACAAGGCTGAACTGAAAAGAATTCCGGACTTGGTCGTTGACGCGAACGCGGAAAAATTCCTCGGTGACGGAAAACCAGCATGGATGTCCGATGAAGATTATTCGACATATAAACAAAAAGCTGAACGTACGTTGCGAGTTGCAAAGAAGGACGTCCTCAATGGTCTCCTTGAACGCATACTCTTTAATGTTCAGCTACCCAAGAAGGAGTTGGAAGTGCTTGACTCCGAATTGCAAGAAAAGCTAAGAAAAATGGACGAAGAGATCAGGCTCGCGAAAGAGAAGAACCGTTCCGAAGCCGAAAGAATTTCAAAGGAATCCCAGGAACTCGCAAGCGACAGAGAGAAAGTTCTGAAGCAATTGCAGATCTTGAATAACCTGTTTACGGATCCACTTTCGATTGATCGCGTTGAATCCTACGATAACCCCTTCGCGTCCGGTAATTTCGAATTATTGAGGAAAGTTTCAATGACTTTACGCGCGGCGGACAAGCGTTGAGAGTTTTCCAATATCGGTTTGCAAGGGTTCGCGTCCGAACATTTACGCCAAAAGTTCGGGGATGACTTTCGCTTCGCTCACGACGGCGTCGGTCAGACTGTCTTCCCGACCTTCGTGCGGATGCGTCAGTTTCAAATGATTCAAACCGAGCGCCTGAAGCAGCGTCGCGTGAAGATCGTAAACCCGCACCGGGTCCTGCACGGACTTGTAACCAAAATCGTCCGTGCCGCCGTGCGCGTATCCTTTCTTGAAACCACCGCCGGCCAGCCAGAGTGAAAACGCGTGGCGATTGTGGTCGCGACCGTCCTTGCCCTGGGAAATGGGCAGCCGGCCAAACTCGCCGCTCCAGAGGACGATGGTGGAATCCAGCAGGCCGCGCTGTTTCAAATCGAGCACGAGCGCGGCGCTCGGTTGATCGGTCATCAGGCAAAGGTCTTTGAGTTTTTCGGCATTTTTATCGTGCGTATCCCACGGCTGGCCGCTCAAATAAATCTGCACGAAACGCACGCCCTGTTCGACGAGCCGCCGCGCCATGAGACAACGCTTGGCGTAATTGGCGGTCGCGGAATTCGCGTGGTCGAGGCCGTAGAGTTTTCTGGTTTCAGCGGACTCCTGCGTGAGGTCCAGCGCGTCGCTGACCGAGGTTTGCATCCGGGCGGCCATTTCGTAATTGCTGATACGCGCCTGCAATTCGGAATTCTCCGGGTGATCGCGCAGATGCGACGCGTTTAGTTTCTCCAGCAGGTTGAGCTGGTTCGCCCGCGCGGGCGCCGGGATGTCTTCCGGCGTGGACAGATTAAAAATGGGCGAACCGGATGAACGGATTTGTGTGCCCTGATAAATCGCGGGCAGCCAGCCGCTCGTCCAGTTGCGAATGCCATCGACCGGCAGTCCCGCCGGGTCAGACAACACGACGTAAGCCGGCAAATCCTGTCGCTCCGTTCCCAAGCCGTAAGTGACCCACGAACCCCACGTGGGCCTGCCTCCCTGAAATTTGCCGCTGTGAATGATGCGCAGCGCGGACTCGTGATCGACGGAATCCGTGACCATCGAACGCACCAGCGTGATTTCATCGGTGATGCCAGCGACGCGCGGGAGCAGTTCGGAAAACTCCGTTCCTGCCTGGCCGTGCTTTGCAAACTTGAACGGCGACTGCAAAAGTTTGCCGGCCTGCTTGTCGAAATGAATTTCCAGGTCTTTGCCCGGATAATCCTGTCCATCGCGCTTGTTCAATTCCGGTTTGGGATCGAACAAGTCCATCTGACTCGGCCCGCCGTGCTGGAACAGGCAGATGACGGCCTTGGCCTTGGCGGGAAAATGCGGCGGCTTGGGAGCTAGCGGGTGCGCGGCCTGGATGAGTTTGGTGGCCGGAGCAGCGCGCCCTTCGAGCGCCAGCAAATGAGAAAGCGCGAGCCAGCCGAGTCCGCCGGCCGTGTAGCCGAGGAACGCGCGCCGGTTCAACTGGAACTCACGGTTTTTCATGGTGAATACTTTCACAGTTTAACCTGACGCGGCGTAGCCGCAACCAAAACCATTCTATCTTCAAGACGGGGTGGCAGCGAAGGTGCAAGCAGCGCGTCAAACAATTTTCTGTCGAAACCCAGGATTTACCACTATCTTCGGCAAGCAATATGTGCTGCAACCCTACGGTTGAACTTGTCGGTTCGAAGCTTCTGGCGAAATTCTGCGCGATCGTTTTGCTCGCTTCGGGCGTCGTTGACGCCGCCCAAAGCAGTCCAGCGACAGCCGGGAAGGCAGCCTTTCGCGCCGGTGCCGCGACCAGCAACGTCACGCCCCCGCTGGGTCTCTCCATCAACGGCGGTATGCAGAACGTCACGGCGCGCCACATCCACGACGAATTGCATGCCCGTTGCCTCGCGCTCGACGACGGTCAAACGCGGCTCGCGCTCGTCGTGGTGGATAGTTGCATGATTCCGCGTGAGATTTTCGACGCGGCCAAACAGAAGATTCAGCAACAAACCGGAATTCCTGCTGACCACATCTTGATGTCCGCCACGCACACGCACTCTGCGCCTGCCTCCACCTCGGTGTTCCAAAGTGACCCCGACGAGGCATACGAAAAATTTCTGGCGACGCGAATCGCCGACGGCGTCCGGCGCGCCGTCAACAATCTCGCGCCGGCGAAGATCGGCTGGGGCTTCGGGAAAGTGCCCGACCAGGTTTTCAATCGACGTTGGAAGATGAAACCGGGCACGGCGCTGAAGAATCCGTTTGGTGGAATCGATCAGGTGAAGATGAATCCCGGCGTCGGCGATCTCAACCTGCTCGAACCCGCCGGACCGACGGATCCCGAACTCTCGATTGTTTCAGTCCAGTCGGCGGACGGGCATCCGCTGGCGTTGCTGGCGAATTATTCGTTGCACTATTGCGGCGGAGTTGGCGCGGGACACATCTCGGCGGATTACTACGGCATGTTCGCCGACCGCGTGCAGCAATTGCTCGGCGCGGACCGGCAGGACCCGCCGTTCGTCGCGATGATGTCCAATGGCACGAGCGGCAACATCAACAACATCAATTTTCGTGGCGGACAACCCAAACAACCGTCTTACGGCCAGATGCGGCTGGTGGCCAAGGAGGTCGCCGATGAAGCAGGGCGCGTTTACAAAACAATACAGCATCAAGGTTGGGTGCCGCTCGGCGCGGTCCAAAAAGAAATCCAGCTCGGCGTCCGCCTGCCGTCCACAGACGAGGTGGAGCGCGCCAGACAAATCATGGCCGAGTCCAAGACACCCGTAATGCAGACGCTGGAACAAATTTATGCACGTGAAACGGTGCTGATAAGTTCCTATCCGCCGCAAGTGCCAGTGATTCTTCAAGTGTTGCGCATCGGCGATTTGCGCATCGCGGCCATCCCGTGTGAGGTGTTTGTCGAAATCGGGCTTGAACTGAAACAGAAGAATCCGCCGATGTTCACCATCGAATTGGCCAACGGTTACCACGGTTATTTGCCCACGGTGGAGCATCACAAGTTGGGCGGCTACGAAACCTGGCGGGCGCGCTCGAGTTATTTGGAGCTCGAAGCCGCGCCGAAGATTGTGGACACGATGACGGAATTGTTCGGACGGTTGAAGTAACGACACGCGTCCTTGTTTGTCCGTCACCGCACAATTTTGACCCGCCACGACTGTCACCCGCAAGCTTGCTGCTTCCGCGCGCAACTGCTATCAACACCACCTCTTGACGACGGAAATTGTCAATCCCAGGTCCTCAGTCACCGGCACCGGACGAAAAGTCTTTCACGTTCGCGGCCTGACGAAGGTTTATGGCATGGGCGAGGCGGAGGTGCATGCGCTGGCGGGCGTGGACCTGGATCTTTACGAAGGCGAACTCGTCGTGCTGCTCGGCCCGTCGGGCAGCGGCAAAACGACGTTGCTGAACAATCTCGGCGGATTGGACCTCCCGACCGCCGGCGAATTGCGCTATCACGATTTCGACCTCACAACCGCCGACGAAACAGCGCTCACGCGTTTCCGCCGAGACTCGGTGGGTTTCATCTTCCAGTTTTACAATTTGATTCCCAGCCTCACGGCGCGCGAGAACGTGGCGCTCATCACTGAAATCGCGCGTGATCCGATGCCACCGGAAGACGCCTTGAACATGGTGAACCTCGGCGCACGGCTTGATCATTTTCCCGCGCAACTTTCCGGCGGCGAACAGCAGCGCGTAGCCATCGCCCGGGCCATCGCCAAGCGCCCGGAAGTTTTGCTCTGCGACGAACCGACCGGCGCACTCGATGTGCGCACGGGCATCGTCGTGCTGGAAGCCATCGAGCGCGTGAATCGCGAACTGGGCACGCTGACTGTCGTCATCACGCACAACGCCGTCATGGCCGACATGGCCGACCGCGTGATCAATTTATCAGATGGCCGCGTGCTCAACGAGCGTCGCAATTCCAAACGCGCCGCCCCAAGCACCTTGAACTGGTGATGATCTCCAACCTCGATCGCAAACTGCTGCGCGACCTGAACCGAATGAAAGGCCAGGTGGTCGCGGTTGCGCTGGTCATGGCGTGCGGACTGGCCATGCTTATCATGGCGCGCAGCCTGATTTATTCGCTGGAAAGCACGCGGCAGGAATATTACGAGGCGCATCGGTTCGCGGAAGTGTTCGTGCACTTGAAACGCGCGCCCAACGCGCTGGCCGCGCGCCTTGCGGAAGTGCCCGGCGTCGGCACCGCCCAGGCCGGCATCTCCGTGCAGGTCACCCTCGATCTGGAGGGCCTTGATGAACCGGCCAGCGGCCAGGTGCGTTCGCTGCCGGATTTCGGCACGCCGGAATTGAACCGGCTGTTCCTGCGCAAGGGAAGCTGGCTCCCACCGGGCAGCCGCGGCGAAGTGCTCGTGAGCGAGGCGTTCGCGGAGGCCAACCAATTGCATCCGGGCGACAAGCTGGCGATGTTGTTGAACGGACGGCGAAAAGAATTCCGCATCGCCGGGATTGTGCTTTCGCCGGAAATCGTTTTTGAAGCGCGTCCCGGCGCGGCGTTGCCGGACAACCGCACCTACGGCACGTTCTGGATGCCGTATAAGGAAATCGCCACCGCGTTCGACCTTTACGGCGCTTTCAATTATCTCACGCTCAAGCTTGCGCCCGGCGCCCTGCCGCGCCCGGTGATCGCCGAAGTGGATCGCCTGCTTGAACCCTACGGCGGGCGTGGGGCGTACAGCCGGGCCGATCATCCGTCGCACATCCGCGTCTCGGACGAGATCCGCATCTTGCAAACACTGTCCATTGGATTCCCGCTCGTGTTTCTGAGTGTGGCGGCGTTCATGACCAATGCGGTGTTGTCGCGGTTGCTGACCTTGCAGCGCGAACAGATAGCCATCCTCAAGGCGTTTGGTTTTGCGAACCGGCAAATCGTCCTGCACTACCTCAAGTTTGCGTTCGTGATGGTGGCGGGCGGCGCGGCGATTGGCACGCTGGCCGGGGTGGCGCTGGGCCATCGGCTCGTGGCGATGTATCACATGTTTTTTCGCTTCCCGGATTTGTATTTCCGGTTCGACCGCTCGGCGGTGGTGCTGGCGCTCGCCGTGGGCGCAGGCGCCGCGTTGCTGGGCGTGTTCAGTGCGGTGCGGCGCGCGGCCAAACTCCCGCCCGCGGAAGCCATGCGGCCCGAACCGCCGGCAACTTTCCGCCCGGCGCTGGTCGAGCGAACGGGCATCGGTCACTTGTTCTCCCTATCGTTCCGCATCGCTGTGCGGAACCTGGAGCGGCGTCCGGCGCAGGCGTTGTTCACCGTGGCCGGATTGACACTGGCCACGGGCATTTTGATCGTGCCGAATTGCTTTCGCGACAGCGTGGCGGAGATCCTCGGTTTCCAATGGGACGTGATCGAACGGCAGGACATGGACCTGGGCTTGTTCGAGCCGGCCGGCGTGCAGGTGCGCGACCTGCTCCGGCAACTGCCCGGCGTCCTCACCGTCGAGCCGTTCCGCGGCGCGGCGGCGCGGATTCGCTTCGGGCATCGCAGCCGGCAGATCGGCATTCGCGGGTTGCCGTCCGACACCGCGCACAGTCGCGTGATTGACGCGCATTATCACGAGATCGTGGTGCCGCCGGAAGGACTCATCGTTTCCGCCAAGCTCGCCGAGGTGCTGGATGCGCGGGTCGGCGACGAACTCACGGTGGAATTCCTGGAAGGCCGCCGGCGCGTGCGGACCGTGCCGCTGCTGGGCGTGTCCGAGGACCTCACCGGGATCGGGGCGCACATGGACCTGCGGGCGTTGAACCGCTTGCTGGGCGAGGGTGACGTGATGAACGGCGCGAGCTTCACCATTGACATGGCGCGGCGCGCGGAGTTTTTGCACGCGTTGAAAGAGATTCCGCGCATCAGTTGGGTGGGCATCAAGGAAACGTTGCGCGAGAATTTCCGCCGGACCACGGCGGCCAGCATCAACCTCATCCAAAGCATCTATCTTACGTTTGCGGTCGTCGTCGCGTTCGGAGTGGTGTACAACAACGCCCGCATCTCGCTGGCCGAGCGGGCGCGGGAACTGGCCACATTGCGGGTGATCGGATTCTCCGAACGCGAAGTGGGCGCGGTGCTGATCACGGAACTGGCCATCCTCGCCTTGATCGCGTTGCCGTTGGGGCTGCTGCTGGGCACGGGTTTCGCCAAAGGCATCGTCAGTGCGGTGAACACGGAGACGGTGCGGTTGCCGGTGATTTTCACGCTGCACAACTACGCCTTCGCCACAATGATCGTGGCGCTGGCCTCGGCCATTTCGGCGCTGTTGGTTTTGCGGCGTTTGAAGCAACTCAATCTGATCAGCGCGTTGAAAGCGCCTGAATGAAGAAAGCAAACGGATCAATCATGGGTGACCGCCACGATTTTGGAATTGCGCATTGGAGCCACAGACCCAATTGGGCTAATGTTGTCGCGCCAGCGTCTTGGACTGCGCCAGTCCTCTGGCGCTTTCAATTGGAGGATCCGCGTTTCAAAAGCGCCAGAGGACCGGCGCAGACCAAAACCTTGCGGTAGTTCGGATGGTTCACGGAAGTCCAGCATTGCTCATGACCTCAACCCCATCTCCAAGTCCCGCTCCGACAGCGGCCCGGCGCAACCACCGCCGCCCGAAACGCTGGTTGCCCTGGCTGGGCGCGGCGCTGCTGCTGGCGCTGATCGTCATCGGCTTCTTGCCGCGGCCGCTTCCCGTGGAAACGGCGCGCGTCACACAAGGCGCCCTGCGCGCCACCGTGAATGAGGAAGGCAAGACCCGCATCAAGCAACGTTATGTCGTGTCCGCGCCGGTCACGGGTCATCTGCGGCGGATTCCCTTCAAGGCTGGTGCGGAAATCGAAGCGGGCAAGACCGTGCTGGCCGTGATTGATCCCGTTGCACCGGCGATGCTGGACGCGCGCAATCGCGCGCTGGCCGAGGCGCGGCGCGACACCGCGGCGGCGAACCTCGACCGCGCGCGTGAAGCACAGCGGTTCGCCGCGAATGAATTGCGCCGCATTGAGAAACTATTTGCGGACAAATCCGTTTCACAGCAGGACCTGGAGAACGCACAATGGCGCGAGACATCCGCAGCGAAGGATTTGACGGTCGCCGAAAGCGCGTTGCGCCAGGCTGAGACCGAATTGAGAGAGTTCCCGTCCGGCGAAGGTGCGACGACGAATTGGGTTCGCGCGCCGGTGGAGGTCACGTCGCCGACGAGCGGGAGAGTGTTGCACGTGTTCGAGGAGAGCACACGGGTGGTCGCGGCGGGAACGCCGCTGGTGGATGTTGGCGATCCGGCGGATCTGGAAGCGATCATTGAAGTTCTTTCCCGTGATGGGGCCGCGATTGGGCCGGGCGCAAAGGTGGAGCTGGAACAATGGGGAGGGGGGCAACCGTTGGAGGCGCGTGTAAGGTTGGTTGAACCGGCCGCGTTCCTGAAAATCTCGGCGCTAGGCGTCGAAGAACAACGCGTAAACGTGGTGGTGGATTTCGTCACACCGTACGAACAGCGGCGCAATCTGGGCGACAACTTTCGGGTGGAGGCGCGCATTGTGGTATGGGAAACCGACCGCGCGCTTAAAGCCCCCGCGGGGGCGCTGTTCCGGCGCGGGCAGAACTGGGCGGCGTTTGTGCTGGCCGGTGGCCGGGCGGAGTTACGCCGCGTGCAGGTGGGGCGCACCAGCGGCAGCGAGATGCAAATCCTCGATGGCTTGAAGGAGGGCGAGGAAGTCATTCTCTACCCTGGCGACCGCGTCCACGAACGGCAACGCGTGAGACCAATCCAGGTTGCGCAGTAGCGTCTGGAGCGCAAGCCATCCCCGCTCGTAGCGGCTTGAATGCGGGGAACTCATGAGGTTGCATCAAGTCGCGGAACGCTGCGGACGGGGACCGCCCCTACACGCCCGCAAGCCTGCTGCTCATCGCCGGCAGCAACGCGTTGCCCAGCCTGGCGTTCACGGCGGCGGCCGGCGACACGCCGACGGTGTGCGTGCCGTTCCAGTTGCTCGCCACGGCGGCGGACGCGGATGGCGTGGTCACCAACCTGGCCATGCTGCTAGACGGCGCCGCCATCGCCAGCGGAAACCCCGAAAGCTTTCGGGGCTGTCACCCACGGTGGAGCTGGACTTTCCGGGCGCATACATGTTCACCGCGCACGCGGATGACAACGCAGGCGGCGTATCCGTTGCACTGGATCATCTCCGGCGGCTTCCGGACGAACCGCGTGTTCAAGCTCTGCATGGCGGGTGAGACGAGCCGCAGCTACCAAGTCCTCGCCAGCATGAACCTGGCCGCGACCAACTGGCTTCCCATCGGCGTGATCGAATCCACGAATGGAATCTGGAGATTTCTGGATACTGGAGCGAGCAATCAGCCGTTGCGCTTTTATCGCGCGGAGCAATTACCGTAGGACAGCGCATCCTTGCCTGTCTCCCTTTTCCTGCCATCAATTTTCCTGTCATAGCTTTGTGCGCGTCTCGCCTGTCTCTGTTTTTGAATGAGGTGTGAGACAGGCTGGAAGCACTGTCCTACGTTTAATCCAGCACAAATTTCCGATGCTTCGCAAAGACGCCCCGCAGCGACTTCGACAATTCATCCTGGATTTCCTGCAGCTCGCGATACACCGCCACGTTCTTCTTGTTCGGTTGTGCCGTTTCCGTCGGGTTGAGTTGCACGAACTGGTCGGTGATTTCTTGAATCGAGATTTTTGCGCCCTGCTGGCGTCGCCAACACCAGAGCGCCTGCAATGCCGCGCCATAAGCCGCGCCTTCACTCACTTTCAACGTCACGACTTCCGCATCAAAAATATCCGCCATGATTTGTCGCCACGTTTTGGACTGCGCGCCGCCGCCGGTGGCGCGAATTTGCGTTGGCTTCACCCCAAGTTCCGCGAGCCGGCGCAGACCGTAATTCATTCCCAGCGTCACTCCTTCCATCGCCGCGCGCGCGAAATTCTCCGGGCTCCAGCTTTTTTGATTTACTCCCAGCAAAACGCCCGTTCCATCCGGGACATTCGGCGTGCGTTCCCCTTCCAGATACGGCAACAGCATCAGGCCGCCGGCGCCAATGGGCACGCGGTCAATCGCGGCGGAGAATTTTTCGTGCGTCCAGCCGATGTAATTACGCATCAGTTCCGTGGCGACGGTGACGTTCATCGTGCAGAGCAACGGCAGCCAGCGATTGGTCGAATCACAGAACGCGCCGACCTCGCCTTGCGGATCGATGACCGGTTTTTCCGCGCAGGCGTAAATCGTCCCGCTCGTGCCGAAGCTGGCGGTGATAACGCCCTCGCGTGTGTTGCCGGTGCCGATGGCCCCCATCATGTTGTCACCGCCACCGGCGCTGACCAGCACATCCGGATTCAAATCGAGTTGTCTCGCGGTTGACGCCTGCAATCGCCCGGCGGGTTGATCGCTGGAAATAAGAAATGGCAGTTTGCCGGCGAGTTCGCGATCGATCGCGTCGAGGACGGCGCCCGACCATTTGCGTTTGCGCACGTCAAGCAATGCCGTGCCGCTGGCGTCGCCGTATTCCATTACCTTCTCGCCGGTGAGCCAGAAATTCAGATAGTCATGTGGCAACAGGACGGTGGCGAGTTGCCGATAATTTTTCGGCTCATTGTTTTTTAGCCAGAGAATTTTCGGCGCGGTGTAACCCGGTAACATTGCATTGCCCAAGGCTTTGATTGTTTTCTTAAGTCCGCCCAACTTCTCCGTGATTTCTTCGCACTCCGCGGCGGTGGAAGTGTCGCACCAAAGTTTGGCCGGACGGATGACTTCACCGCTTTTGTCGAGGGGAACAAACCCATGCTGCTGGCCGCTCACGCCGATGGCCTTGACTTCGACGGCGATGGCCTTGGCCTGTCGCATCGCGGAGCGAATGGCACTGCCAGTGGCGTCACGCCAGGTGTGCGGGTGTTGTTCCTTGGCGCCGGGCGGCAGGTCGGGAATCAAATCATAAGCCTGCGCGGCGGACGCCAGCACTTTGCCGTCCCGTGAATCCACCACCAAAACCTTGGTCGATTGCGTGCCGCTGTCGATGCCGAGAATGAGTGCTCGCATGACAGAATGATTAACCGCGAAAGACGCGGAAGGCACGAAAAACTTTCCAGCAGAGCGCCGCCACCGCGTTCGGAATTCCGTCCTCCAGGCGGTTTTACACTCGGGCCGCGTGAACGCGTTACTTCAAACCTCCCGCTTGTATTCAACCCGTCGAGTTTGCATACTCAGTTGCAGTTAATGATCACGAACGACAAGTCATTCAGTCGCTGGACGCTGCTATTTCTTCTTTTCATTCTTCACTGTTTCTCTTTAGTCGTTCCGTTGCGTGGCGTTGAACTGCTGCCGCCGGGGTTTCGTCCGCTGCCGCTTGGTGTTCATGCGTTGGTCGGCGGCAAAGTTGTGGTTAAGCCGGGTGAGGTTTTCGATCCGGCCACGATCGTCATTCGCGACGGCTTGATTCAAGGGGTGGGCAAAGATGTGGTCGCGCCGCCGGACGCGCGGATTTGGGACATGAAAGGGCTGACGATTTACGCGGGCTTCATTGATCCTTACTTGATGCCGACGGCAACCAATCCGCCGGTCTCGACCAGCAAGACCGAGCCAATTGGTCTGACTTCCGGCATTAAATTCTTTGGCGTGCCGGGCCAGGAAACCGATCCGGGCAGCCGCGGTCCGGGATCACAAATCTCCACGCTCACGCCTGAACGTCGCGTCGCGCAAAGCTATTCGTCCGACGCCAAGACACTTGAGTCGATGCGCGAACTTGGCTTCACCACCGCGAACGTTGTGCCGGCAAAAGGAATTCTGCGCGGCACCAGCGCGTTCGTGGCGCTCTCGGACACCGAACCGAATCGCGCCATCATGAAGCCGGATGTCTTCCAGCACATCGCCTTCGACACTGATGACCGCAAGGAGGGCGAGTATCCCGAATCGTTCATGGGCGTCGTCGCGGCGGTGCGGCAAAGTTTTTTCGACACGCAACATTACATCCTCGATCACGCCGATTATCTGAAAAAGCCGGAGGGTCGCAAGCGTCCTGAGTTCAATCCCGCGCTGGAAGCGTTGACACCGGCCAGCGAAAAGAAAATGCGCGTGGCGTTCGAGCCGGGCAGCGTGTTGATGGCCGACCGCGCGGCGCGGGTCGCGGGCGAATTGAATCTGGATTTTGTCCTGGTCTCAAACGGACAGGAATGGCGTCGGCCTGATCTGGCCAAGCGCACGGGCGCGCCGTTCATCGTGCCGGTGAATTTTCCCGAGTTGCCGAAACTGCCGGACGAGGACGATTGGGAACAGGTTTCGCTGGACGAATTTCGCGCGTGGGATTGGGCCGCGGAAAATCCCGCGCTGCTACGGCAGCAGGGATTGGATGTGGCGCTGACGACTTACGGCCTCAAGGAGAAAAAAGATTTCCGAAAGAATCTGCGACTGGCGTTGGATCGCGGGTTATCCGAAGCGGACGCGCTGGCGGCGTTGACGACCATTCCCGCAAAACTGTGCGGATTGGAAAAACTGCTGGGCACAGTGGAAACCAACAAGCTGGCGAATCTGACTGTAGTGGACGGGAAGGGTTATTTTGATCCCGAATCGAAAGTCCGCGAGGTGTGGATTGACGGGCGCAACTACCACGCGCAAGCGACCAAAGAAGGCGAGAAGGAAGCGAAGAAGGAGGATGCGACGGAAAAAGACAAAGAAGCCAAGGCCAAGGCCGAGAAGGAAAAGAAAGTAACCGAGTTGAAGGAGCTTCAGAAGAAGCGCGTGGCACGCTCGCCTCTTGAGGGGCGTGGGTCGATTACGAATCCACCGGCAGTCACAATTCATAACGCGACAATCTGGACGTGTGGAATGCAAGGGCGTTTGGAGAACGAAGATGTCACGATGAAGGGCGATAGGATTGTGGCCATTGGGAAAGAGCGAATTAGGATGATCTCCGACATCGTTCCATCACTGCTGGAGATGGACGGTCGCGGTCTTCACATCACCCCCGGCCTGATCGACTGCCACAACCACAGCATGATTCTTGGCAACGTGAATGAAGCTACCATCCCGTCTTCGGCCATGGTGCGAATCGGCGATGTCATCAATTCGGAGACGGACAACATTCACTGGCAATTGGCTGGTGGGGTAACAGTGGCGAATGAGCTGCACGGTTCGGCTAATCCCATCGGCGGACAAAACCAGGTCATCAAACTGCGCGACGGCGCCAGCCCGGAAGGGCTGAAGTTTGAAGGCGCGCCGCCCGGAATCAAGTTCGCCCTCGGCGAAAACGTCAAGCAATCCAACTGGGGCGACAAGAACATCACGCGCTTTCCGCAAACGCGCATGGGCGTGCCGACGTTCATGGCCAATCGTTTCATTGCCGCGCAACAGTACCTCAAGGAGATGGACAACAAGAATGGCAGTGTTCCACCGCGCCGCGACCTCGAACTCGAAGCCATTGGCGAAATCATTCAGGGGAAGCGTTGGATTCATTGCCACTCGTATCGGCAGGATGAAATCCTCGCGTTCTTGCGGACGATGGAAAGTTTCAATGTCAAGGTCGGCACGCTCCAACACGTCCTTGAAGGCTACAAGGTCGCCGATGAAATCGCGAAACACGGCGCGGGCGCATCCACGTTCTCCGATTGGTGGGCTTACAAGTTCGAGGTCTATGACGCCATTCCTTACAACGGCAGCCTGATGCGTGATCGTGGCGTGCTGGTGTCCTTCAACTCCGATTCCTCCGACCTCGCGCGCCGACTGAACACCGAAGCGGCCAAGGCTGTGAAATACGGCGACACACCGGAGGAGGAGGCGCTCAAGTTCGTAACGATCAACCCCGCGAAACAACTCCATATCGATCAACGCGTCGGTTCACTTGAACCGGGCAAGGACGCGGACTTCGTGGTCTGGTCCGGTCCGCCGCTAGATTCACGCAGCGTGGTCTTGCAGACGTGGATTGATGGGAAAAAATATTTCGATCGCGCGCTTGATGCGCAACGAACGGCGGCGCTTGAAAAAGAGCGGACTGACTTGCTGGCGAAGGCGAAGAAGTTGGCGAAGCTTTCCGGCGGTGGTGGAATTGGCGGCGGCGACGGGGACAAAGGCGATGATTCATTTTTCCGCGTTGCGATTGAGCACAAGTACGATGGGAAGGAGCGGCATTGCCTCGATGAAGGAGGCAGCCGATGAAGTTTTCGATTTACGATTTACGATTTGCGATTTGCGGCGTGGTGGGCGCGGGTCTGTTGAGCGCCACGTCGCTTCAGGCGGAAGCTTTGCTTCTGAGCAACGCCGTCGTTCATACCGTCACGGGCAAGACACTTTCGCCCGGTCAGGTTCTCGTCAAGGATGGCAAGATTGATGCGGTCGGCGCGTCGCTGGTAGTTGGCGGCGTCAAGGTTGTGGACTTGAATGGCCAGCATCTTTATCCCGGTCTGATCGCGTTGAACACCTCACTGGGTTTGGTCGAAATCGGCGCGGTTCGCGCGACGCGGGACACGACGGAAGTCGGTGAGTTCACACCGGATGTTCAGTCATGGACTGCCATCAATCCGGATTCGGAGTTGATTCCGGTGGCGCGGTTCAACGGCGTCGCTTACGCGCAGCCGGTGCCGCAGGGCGGCATAGTTGCCGGACAATCCGGTCTGGTGGTTTTGGAGGGCTGGACTTGGGAGCAGATGACAATCAAGAGGCCCGTGGCGTTGCATCTGTTCTGGCCGCAGATGGAACTGGACACGCGTCCCAAGGAGGAATGGGAGGACAAATCAAAATGGAAATCCGTTGAGGAGCAGGGGAAGGAGCGACAGAAGAAATTGAAAGGGCTGGACGATTTCTTTGCCGAAGCGCGCGCTTATGAGAAGGCCCGTCAGGCCGCCGGCAAGAATGGCGTCGTTGATCCGGGCTTGAGTCCGTCCTGGGAAGCGATGCGGCCCTACGTTCGCGGCGAACTGCCGTTGATGGTCCACGCGGATGAGATTCGCCAGATCAGAACGGCCGTTCTTTGGGCGCAGACCAACCAATACAAAATGATTCTGGCCGGCGGACGCGACTCTTGGAAAGCGGCGGACCTGCTGGCGACCAACAAAGTTCCTGTCGTTTACGATCAGGTGTTCGGCCTGCCACCGCGGGACACAGATGCTTACGACATTCAATTCAGGACACCGGAAATTCTGCACAAGGCCGGGGTGAAAGTCGTGTTCAGCGTTGGGCCGGGCGATGCGTCATTGGTTAAGAACATTCCTTACGCTGCGGCGCAGGCTGTCGCGTTTGGGCTGCCGGAGCTTGAGGCGCTCAAAGGCATGACGCTTTATCCCGCGCAGTTGCTAGGGGTCGCGGACCGGCTCGGCTCGATTGAGGTCGGCAAGGAGGCGACGCTGTTTGTGGCCGACGGAAACATTCTGGACATCCGCTCCAACGTGAAGCGGATGTGGATTACCGGCAAGGAAATCAGTTTGGAAAATCGACACACACGGCTCTACGAGAAATACCGCAACCGGCCATTGCCCAAATGATTTTCAGCAGGCGGTGATCGGTTTTCGTCTTGTCTCGTCTTCGCTTAAAATTTTTGTTTGACCCGATTTACTTGTGGTTGCAATTTTAAAGGCATCTACCCAAAACCCAGGCCGACATGGGAAGTCTTGGTCGCCTCTCCAAGCGACCGGGCGAAGCAGTCAACACAATGGGTGAAGAGAAAGGAAAATTGGTATGACATCAGACAACAAAGTCAAATGGTCGTTTGAAGCTGATTACCTTCAGGCCTGCAGTTGTGACTATGGGTGCCCGTGCGAATTCGAAGCGCCGCCAGCGCGCGGCTTCTGCCAGGGCCTGGGAGCGTGGAAGATCAACCGCGGCAATTACGGGGACGTCTTGTTGAATGGTCTGGCGCTGGCCTTCGCCCTTCATACCCCGGAAGAAATGCACAAAGGCAACGGCACCGGCGTTTACTTCATTGATGAGAAGGCGACACCTCAACAACGCGACGCGCTGCAAAAAATCGCCACGGCCCACGATGGCGGCATGCCTTTCGAGGTGTTAAAGGCCGTCATCACCAAGTGGTTGCCGCCGCAGTTCGTGCCCTTTCGATTCCACCTGAACGGCAAGAACAGCAGTGTCAAAGTCGGCAACGCCCTCACCATTGCCTGTGAACCGATCAAGAATCCGGTGTCGGGCGAACCGGAGAGCGTTCGTATTGTTCACGCAACGGGTTTTATTTTCAAGGATGCGGAAGTCGTCTCCGCCCGCGAATGTGAGAGCACCGTGGCGGATTTTGCCTTCTCGTGGCCGAACAAAGCGGGATTCGTTTCGCAGATCAAGTACGGGAATTGATTTTGTTCGCACGGGCCGAAGCACAGAAAGTTGCGATCGCTGGTAACAAGAAGGCGTTTCCATTGTACCGAGGAATTCCAGATATGAAAACTTCAACTCATTTGTTCATAACTACACTCCTGGCTGGTTTCACATTTGCCGCGCCAGGCGCAAGTGCGCAAGTCACCACCCACCCGAAACCCGCCCGGTTGTTGCCCGGGCTTGGCAGGGTGCATCATCCGGTTTCGACCAAAAGCGGAACGGCGCTACGCTATTTTGATCAAGGCCTGGCCCTGGTCTTCGCGTTCAATCACGAGGCTGCTGTCCGCTCCTTCAAACGCGCCGCCGAATACGATCCGGACCTGGCGATGGCCCAGTGGGGCATCGCGTTGGCGCTGGGGCCGAACATCAATCTCGATGTCGATCCAGAGCGCGAGAAAGCGGCCTACGAAGCCGCGCAACAGGCCTTGTCCCTCGCCGCCAAAGCGCCGGAGCATGAGCGGGCCTACATCGAGGCGTTGACGAAACGGTATTCCATTGATCCCAAAGCGGACCTGAAGAAGCTTGCGGTTGATTTCAAAAACGCCATGGGTGAAGTGTCGAAGCGTTATCCCGATGACTTGGACGCCGCCACGCTCTACGCTGAGAGCGCGATGGACCTCCGACCCTGGCAACTTTGGAGCGCCGATGGTAAACCGGCGGAAGGCACGGAGGAAATCGTAGCTGTGCTGGAATCTGTGCTGCGACGCGAACCCGATCACCTCGGCGCCAATCATTACTACATCCACGCCGTTGAAGCCTCACCGCATCCGGAGCGCGCGCTGCCCTGTGCGCAGCGACTCGAATCGTTGGCGCCCGCCGCAGGCCACCTCGTCCACATGCCGGCGCACATCTACATGCGTGTCGGGGACTATGCCGCCGCCGCGCGCCGCAACGAGTTCGCTGCGACTGCCGATCAGGAATACATCCAGACTTGCGGCGTGCAAGGCGTTTATCCGATGTTATATTACAGTCACAATCTTCATTTCCTCGCCATCGCGCATGGCTTGCAGGGACGTTTTGCCGACGCCAAGCGAGCGGCGGACAAACTCGCCGCCCATGTCGGACCGCACGTAAAGGAAATCCCGTTGCTTGAAGGTTTCATGCCGACGCCGACTCTGATCCTGGTCATGTTCGGCCGTTGGAATGACATCTTGAGATCACCCGAGCCGGCTCCGGAAATGAAGACCACCACAGCCTTGTGGCATTTCGCGCGCGGCATGGCGGCCGTCTCGACCGGCAAACTTGAACAGGCCCAGAAGGAGCATCAGGCCTTGGTCGCTGCCAAAAGCGCAATTCCCCCCGAGGCCATGTATGGCCCGCTCAACCGCGTGAGTGACATTTTGAAAATTGCCGATGGGCTGCTCGGAGCGAAAATCGCCGTCCCGCACCGCGACACGCAATCCGCCATCGCACTACTCGAACAGGCCGCCCAAGTGGAGGACAGCCTCAACTACACCGAGCCGCCCGACTGGTATATTTACAGCCGGGAGGCGCTGGGGAGCGTGCTGTTGGCGAATCGCGATTATATCAAGGCGGAAAAAGTTTTCCGCGACGATCTGGAACGCAATCCCCGCAAAGGCCGCGCGCTTTTCGGGTTGTATCAAAGTTTGAAGGCCCAGGGAAAAAACGACGCCGCCCAATCGGTCAGGACCGAATTTGAAACCGCGTGGAAAAATGCCGACACCACGCTGAGAGCAGAAGAAACCTTTTGGAACAACCCGACACGCCTGGTCCTACAGACCGCGCCGTGAACTGGAACACGTCCCAACACCATCGGAAAGAACCTGGCGGAAATCACCAACCCAACCAGAAAGGAGAAAACAAGAATGAAAACGGCAAATGGAAAAATTATTGTGCTCGCCAGTGTCTTGCTGGCATCGACCCCCGGTGTGGCGCCGGCGCAAGACCCGGTGCAAGTCGCGCCCGAAACCTACAAGGTGGTGCTCGACACCCCGCGCGTCCGTGTGCTCGAAATCAAGCTGCCGCCCGGTGGCAAGTCACCGATGCATTCGCACCCTGCTTTTATCATCTACAGTTTCAATGCGAACAAAACGAAATTTACTTTGCCCGACGGTACCACCCGCGAGGTGTCCATGAAGCCGGGTGAAATCGCCTGGAGTGAAGCCACCTCTCATGCTGCCGAGAATGTGGGCGGCACCGCGGCCCACATTCTCAACATTGAACTCAAGGAGCCGCCGGCCAAGACCAAAATCTCGCTCCAATCTCGGATGGATCCCGTCAGGGTGAACCCGGGGAAATACAAAGCTGTGTTCGAAAACGAGCGGGTGCGTGTGCTGGAGTACCGCGACAAGCCTGGTGATAAGGCCCTGATGCACTCGCACCCCGACCACCTTGTTTATGCCTTGAGTGATTTGCAGCGCCGATTCACTTTTCCCGACGGCAAAACCGCTGACCTCAGGCAGGAGGGTGGCAGCGCGGTCTGGGTAAATGCCGAAACCCATGCCGGGGAAAATACCGGCCAGACCGACACACACGTCTTGATCGTGGAATTGAAAGACCAACCCGCCGCACACACTTCCTCCGCATCAAGTGCATCGGCGGGTGCGATGAGTGTGCGATTCCAGGATGCGAAATGGGAAAAGATGCTGCCTGAACTCGAAAAAGATTCACCGGAGATTTCCATTCTGCGGGTGGACCCGAAGACACAGGCCGCGCAGCTTCTTATCCGCACCCCAGCCGCGATGCATGTGCCCAAACACTGGCACGCGGCCAATGAGACACACACCATGATCATCGGCACGGCGACTTTCGAATGTGACGGCGAGCGGGTGACCCTCGGCCCGGGTTCATTTAATTACATTCCCGGCAAAATGGTTCACCAGGCCTGGACCTCCGCCGGCAGCGTTGTGTTCATCACCGTGGACCACGCTTGGGACATCAACTGGGTGGAAGGCCCGCCGAAAGCGTCGGATGTGGGCGTTGCTCCTCCCGACCCGGCAAAGTAAGGGACGGCGCCATGAATGCAGAGTCCAATGGCATCCCCCCATTTTCCTGGTGGCCTTGTTTTTGGCAACCAGTGCGAAGAGTGTGCAGGAACCGGACGTAATGAAACCCGAAGTTCGTTTCGGTAACGTCGCCGACGCGGAGGAAAGACCCTATGTTAAGGACACATCTGTGTGAATTGCTGGGCATTGAGGTGCCGATCCTCTCGGCGCCCATGGGCCCGAACATCAGCGGCCCGGAACTGGCCGCCGCCGTGAGCAATGCCGGCGGCCTGGGCATCATGCAGGCGCAATTGGCCCCGCCGCCGTTGTTGCGGCAGGAGATTTATCGCCTGCGCGAATTGACCGACAAGCCCTTCGGCGTGAATTTCATTTTGCACTTTCCGCACCAGGAAAGCATCGCGGTTTGCCTGCAAGAGCGCGTGCCGGTCTTGATGTTTTTTTGGGGCGATCCGTCACCGTTCGTCGCGCGGGCACATGCGGCTGGCGCGAAAGTGCTTCATCAGGTCGGCTCGGTTGAGGGCGCACGTCAGGCCACTCGCGCGGGCGTGGACGTCCTCGTTGCCCAAGGCGTGGAAGCGGGCGGCCACCTCGCGGGCGAGGTAACGACGATGGCACTGGTGCCGCGGGTGGTGGATGCCGTCGCGCCGACACCGATGGTGGCGGCGGACGGCATCGCCGATGCGCGCGGACTCGTGGCTGCGCTGGCGTCGGGTGCCGAGGCGGTCATGCTCGGCACACGATTTCTGGCGACCCCCGAGGCCAACGCGCATCCGGTTTACAAAATGAAACTCGTCGCGGCCACGGAGGAAGACACGGTGCGCACGACGTTGTTCGGGCACGAATGGCCCAACGCGCCGCATCGCACGCTGCGCACGCCGTTCGTGCGGGAGTGGCTGGGGCAGGAAGCCCGGGCGCAGGAGTCACGGCCCGATGAACCGTTGATTGGCCAGACGCGCGTTGCGGGTCAAACGATTCCGCTGCCGCGTTTCATGGGTTTGCCACCGTGCGCCGATGCGAGCGGTGACGTTGAGTCCATGAATTTTCTCGCGGGCCAGAGCGTCGGCCTGGTGCACGAAATCAAACCGGCCGCCGCAATCGTCTGCGAGATGGTCGAGCAGGCAACCCAGATCATCGGGCAGCGTCTCAATAACGCGCTCGGCGCAGCGAGCGTGTGAGGCTTGAACTGCGACCAGATGAGAGACCGCCGAGAAATACGGGAGCGGCGAATTTATTCGCAACCGCGCAATGGAATTTAATCTGAGGCAAACATTATGAGCAATCCCGGTGATGATAAAGTCTTCAACGGCTCGATTCCGAAGCTTTACGAAACGTATCTGGTGACGTTGATTTTCGCGCCCTACGCAGCAGACCTGGCGAATCGACTGACTTCGCGAACGCCTACCCGCGTGCTCGAGATGGCCGCCGGCACGGGTGTCCTGACTCGCCGGCTGGCATCCGTTTTACCCGAAAGCGTCTCGGTCGTCGCCACCGACCTGAATCGGCCGATGCTGGAACTGGCTCGCGCGATTGGAACCAAGCGCCCAGTCGAGTGGCGTCACGCTGATGCCCTGCAACTACCCTTCGCGGACGAAACGTTTGACGCTGTCGTGTGCCAGTTTGGTGTCATGTTCTTCCCTGAAAAGTCGAAGGCGTTTTCGGAGGCGCGTCGGGTCCTCAGGCCGGGAGGCGTCTTTATTTTCAACGTGTGGGACCGGATCGAAGAAAACCAATTTGCTGAAACCGTGACGGTGGCACTGGAACCGCTGTTTCCCAAGGACCCACCGCGCTTCCTGGCTCGCACACCCCACGGCTATTACGACCGTTCGACCATCGAACGAGACCTTGCCAAAGGCGGTTTCACTGCGTCACCGCAAATGGATACCGTTGCCGCCCGCAGTCGGGCAGAATCTCCACGCATCCCGGCGGTCGCCTACTGCCAGGGGACGCCGCTGCGCAACGAGATTGAAGCGCGCGACGGCTCGCAGCTCGGCGAAGCAACGAAGCGGGCGGCGGAAGCGATCGCCCGGCGATTCGGGCGCGGCGTTGTGGACGGGAAGATTCAGGCGCACATTGTGACCATGGAAAACTAGTTGGCGGTTGAAACATGCATCTGTACGAAACGCATATCCCGGTCGCAGATACAAACGTTTCCGAGGTTTTTTACCGGGAAGTGGTGGGGTTGCCTTTCGCTTATCGCGATCCGACCCGGGACATTGTGTTTATGTGGGCGGATGAGAAAAAGAAAGGCATGATCGGATTGTGGGGGCCGACCACGGGATTCGGACGGCAAAACGGGATCATTACTCCATGCCATTTTGCATTCGCGGTTTTGTTCGAAGAGTTGCTGGGCGCAATCGAGAAGTTGAACGAATGCGGAATCGAAACCCGCGGATTTGGTGGCGAGCCGTGCGGCGAACCCAGTGTGATTGGGTGGATGCCCGCGGCGCAAATCTATTTTCGCGATCCGGACGGGCATTCGCTGGAATTCATCTCAATTCTGCCGGACCCACCAAACCCAAGCTTTCATGGGCCTTACTCCGAATGGAGAAAATTGACCACAGACTAGCTTAGCGAACGTGATTGCGTGTTCTGCGTGGCGAACTAACGAAACAGCCGTCCGGGTGTTTGTGTGATTGACGATTGGCGATAGCGGACCAACGATTGTGACAGATTTATGACTACGTTTAACGACGCCCTCGAAACCATCTTGAAGCGCGATCGCGCAGTCGTGCTGCTCGGCCTGGCAGGTGTGACCGCGCTGGCATGGAGTTATCTCTTCTACGACGCGTGGCACATGCAACACCCGGAGACCGGCCTGGCATTGTGTTGTGTCCCACAAACTCACGCCTGGACGGCGCGCGAAGTTTTTTTCCTGTTCCTGATGTGGACGTTGATGATGGTCGCAATGATGGTGCCGTCGGTTGCGCCAATGGTGTTGATGGTTGCCAACCTCAATCGAAAACGGCGGCTGCAGGAAAACCCGTGTGTCCCGACGGGAATGTTTCTGCTGGGCTATCTGGCGGTGTGGACGATTTTCAGCGCGCTGGCCGCCCTCGCGCAATGGGCCTTGCACGCGACCGCGCTGCTATCACCCATGATGGTCAGCACCAGCCCGATCCTCGGCGGCCTTCTGCTGATTGCCGCCGGCGTGTTCCAATGGACGCCGCTCAAGAACGCCTGCCTGACTCATTGCCGCTCGCCGTTGAGTTTTCTGATGACCGATTGGCGCGAAGGCAGCCGCGGCGCATTCTTCATGGGGCTCAAGCACGGCGCGTACTGCACCGGTTGTTGCTGGATTCTGATGGCTCTGTTGTTTGTGGCCGGCGTGATGAACCTGTGGTGGGTCGCCATTCTCGCCATCTTTGTGCTCGTGGAAAAAATCGCGCCGAAAGGGCTTGTGATCGGCCGGAGTGCCGGGGTGTTGTTCGCGTTTTGGGGCGCGTGGTTAATCGTTGATCGAATGATTTGAGCTGCGATGATTGCTTCAGGTTGAGCGCTGCGGTTTCTCGAATCCCAACTCACCCAACCACGGCAGTCGCCGGCGCACGGCGGGTTTCAAGCCGAATGGTTCGATGGCGTGCTGGCGGATGTGAGCGATGGCGTCGTCCACCGAGTCCGTTGCATAAATCAACTTGAGGTCCTCGGGACTGATGGTGCCCGCGCGGGCCATCTTCTGGATGAAGCCGGTCAGCCCGTGCCAGTAATCCGTCCCCATCATGACGATGGGAAAGTGTTGAATCTTGCCGGTCTGAATCAGCGTCAGCGCCTCGAACAGTTCGTCCACCGTGCCCGCCCCGCCGGGGAAGACGACGAAAGCGTAACTGTATTTGATGAGCAACGTTTTACGGACGAAGAAATAGTACAAGGTCACGGAGCGGTCGAGGTAGGAGTTTGACTTTTGCTCGAAGGGAAGCTCGATGTTGCACCCGACAGAACGTCCGCCCGCGTCTTTCGCGCCGCGATTGGCGGCCTCCATGATGCCCGGACCGCCGCCGGTCATGATCGTGAAACCGAGCCGCGCCGTCGCCGCGCCCATCTGCCGTGCCAACTGGTAATACGGATCACCTTCGCGCGTACGCGCCGAACCGAACATGGTGACGCATGGCCCGACGAAATGAAGCACGCGAAATCCGCGCAGAAAATCCCGCATCACCCGGAGCAGGGTCACCAATTCACTGGTGCGCGAGCGCGGCCCTTCGAGCATCAGCCGATCGGCCTCGCCACTCGCGGCACCGGGCGCGGCCGCATTCGCCGGGTGCGACTCGCCCGCCCGGTGGTCGTTGGGAAACTCGTCAATCTCTGGTTTCATGCTCCCCCAGATTACGGTGGCGCCCCGGCTTTGAACAGCCCATCTGATCGGGGATTTCGGAATTTGAAGTGAGCCGCCCAACGGCGGCTAGGTAATCGTTTTGCCCGCCCTGGCGAGCAACAGCGCGCCCACGGGCACCGCGTCTTCGCCCAGTTGCGCAAGACAAACACGCGGTCCGGGGGCAAACGCCTCCATCACGTAGCTGCGCAGCGCATTTTCAACCGCCGTCCGCAATGGCTCGCCCACCAGCGACAATCCACCGCCCATGACGATGACTTCGGGATGAAACAAATGCACGACGTGCGACAAGGCAAAGGCCAGGTCCTGCGCCGTCTCCTGGAGAATCCGCCGGGCCGCTCCGTCGCCCTGCAGCAAGGCGGCAGCGAGGTGTTTCGCCTCGCCACCGGGGCTTCCACGGACGAACCGATTAAGCGCACTTTCCGGCTCGGTTGTTTTCAGCGCGCGAATTTTTTCGTCCACCGCCCAGCCCGAACAGCGGGATTCGACGGTCGTCTTGTCGCGTTCCAGCAGCACGTGACCAAACTCCACCTCGCCCGGCTTTGCGCCGTGATAGATTTTCCCGTCCACCACCAGTCCCCCCCCCACGCCGCTACCCATGTTGAAGTAGAAAGCCGGGTTGCATCCGCGGCCTGCGCCGCGCAAGGCTTCACCAAGCGCCGCTGCGTTCGAGTCGTTCTCCACCACCACGGGCGCGTTGGTGAGCGAATGAAGCCAGTCGCCCAGTTCAAAATCCGTCCAACCTTCGACCTGGTGCGAGCAACAGATTTTTCCCGTTCGCCAATCCACCGGCCCGCCAAAGCCGACGCCAATGGCGGCGAGCTGTGTGCTTTTCAATTCGCCAAGCGCCGATTCGATCTGACGGCGTATGCCGACGCCCCCTTCGGCTGGATTCACGCTGACGCGATGACGTTGAATGATGCTCGCCTGCTGGTCGCCCACCACGATTTGCAATTTGCTGCCGCCGATTTCGATGGCGAGATACACTTGCTTCATGCGTTTTATTCAGCCACAGATCGGCGAAGAGGAAACGCGGAAAAATAGGGCGGAAGGTGTCAGGGACACAAAACCGTTGACCCGTTGCGGCTGTCCACTGTCCTTAAATCCTGCGTCAGAAGGGTGCGAAGTGTCGCTAAACTCCGCAACCGCTGAAGCAGTTGTTGGGGCAAACATATCTTACGGCTTTTGCAGTTGCCGGATGCTGGCGATCAAATAGTCAAGGGCTTCGCGGGTTTGGCGCGGGTTGATGGGAAGCGTGACGAGGCGCTCGGCCATGGCTTCGGCCACGGGGAATTGTCCCTTCTTGAAACCACGTTTCCGAAAAGCGGTTGAGTAATGCAGCGGGGTGTAATGCGTGCCGACTTTGATGCCGCGTTCGTGCAGCATCGCGTAAATAAAATCGTCGCGGCTCATTCCGAATTCGGCGGGAATGATTTGCACGGGGTAAAGGTGGAAGACGTGTTTGTTGCCCGGCGCAACCGTCGGCAACGTCAATCCCGGCACGTCGCGGAGTCCAGCAGTCAGATAGGCGGCGTTGTCGATGCGGCGTTGGTTGAGCGTGTCGAGTTTCTTCAACTGGATGATGCCGACGGCCGCCTGCATGTCCGTCATGCGGAAGTTGTAGCCGCAGTCATCGAAATCCTGCCACCAAAACCGTTTGCCCATCGGGAACTTCGTCTCGTCGAGCGAACAATATTTCGTGCTCTTGCCATAGACGCGCGTGCAATGGGAACGGTAGAGCGCAATTTTTTCAAACAGCGCGGCGTCGTTGGTGACGATCATGCCGCCCTCGCCCAGCGTGGACATATTTTTCTGTTCGTGAAAACTGAAGCAGCCGGTCGTCCCAATGCTGCCGGCCTTGCGTCCTTTGTATTCCGCGCCGACCGCGTGGCAGGCATCTTCAATCACCGCAAACCCGTGTCGCTTGGCGAGCGCGAGAATGGCGTTCATCTCGCAGCACTGGCCATAAAGGTGGACCGGCAGCACGGCCCTCGTGTTGGGCGTAAGTTTCTCCTCCAGCTTTTTCGGATCGAGGTTGCAGGTAACAGGATCGATATCAACGAAATCAACTTCAGCGCCGAGCGTCGCACCGGCGGCGGCAGTGGCGATCCACGTCAACGGCGTGGTTAGGACGCGGTCGCCGCGTTTGATGTCGAGGGCGACGAGCGACAGGAAGAGCGCCGCGGTGCCGTTGCTGCAGGCGCGGGCGTGAGTCGTGCCGCAATACGCGGCGAAGTCCTTCTCAAACTGGATGCACGCGTCACCGCTCGTTGGCGCGCCCTGGCGCAACACTTCGATCATGGCGCGCTCTTCCTCCGGGCCGTATTCGCTGCCGAATTTGATTTGCAGATCGTGTTGAATCTTCATGCGCTCAAGGCGAGGTGATTCTTCTTGATTGCAGCGCCAACGCAAGTCCTTCGTCGAGACTGAGCATCGGCGTCTTAAGTTCGGCGCGGGCCTTGGTGTTGTCGAGCGAAACATTTCTGGGTCGGGGCGCGCGGCCCGGCATGTCGCTGGAATCCGTGGCGATGATTTGCTGTTTCGGAAAACCGAGACGCACAGCAATACGCTGCGCCATTGCGAAACGGCTGAGACTGTCGTTGCCGGCGAGGTGAAAAATGCCGGAGTGACTACCTACGGCCAGTTCGATCAATGCGCGCGCGACGGTGATGACATCAACCGGTGTGCGGATTTCGTTGGTGGGGAAAGTAACTTCGCGACCGGCTTTGAGCGTTGGAATCATGGTCGCCAGAAAAGAGTTGCCCTGGCTCAGCATCGGCAATCCGACGACGAGCGAGAGGCGGGCAATGATGCCGCTCGCGCCCAGTAGTGACACGATTTTTTCGGCTTCAACCTTGGTGGTTGCGTAGAAGTTGACGGGCCGGGGCATGTCCGTTTCACGATACGGCGCGTGTTCGCCATCGAACACCGTATCGCTGGAACAGAAAACCAGTTTGGCGCCGCTGCTCGCGCAGAGGTCGGCCAGCGTTTGCGTGATCCCGACGTTCACCTCACGGGCGATTTGCTGATGCGTCTCGCAATAATCAATGCTGGCCAGCGCGGCGGTGTGGATCACGGCGTCAGGTCGCACGCTCTGAAAAGTCTGACGGAGTTGTTCGGCCTCGGCGGAGTTGACCACGTGCCAATGCAAGTTCCTGCGCGGAGACGGGCCAGATTCGCGGGACAGCGCGTGCAATTCGCAATCGGGGTCAGCCTGCCAGATGACGTTGCTCGCCACGAAGCCATTGGCCCCGGTAATGAGGATGCGTTTCGCCATGCTATCCGTCCGGCCGCTTGCCGGCGTCGGCCACCGCTGCGTCGGCGGCACGATGTTTCTTGTGGGCTGCGTGGACGTACCAGATGACGACGACCATCGTCAAAAGAAAGACGATGCTCATGGAAAGCGTAAGAATGTTCGCGTTCCGAATGGCGACATTGATGTCTTTGTTTCCCATGATCCGGCCAATGACCTCCTCCTGGACCACCGGGCCGAGGCTGCCCACGCCGTTGACCAACCCGGCGACGGCCACGCCGTTTCGTTCGCCCGCGACTTGCACCGAAGCGGCGCCGGCGAGAATCGTGTCCGGGCCGTAGATCATGAATCCCACGGCGCCGAAACAGAACGCGAGCGCGTACGGATTGGCGCCGAACACGACGACCAGCACGTACCCGAGCACCATGCCGATGCCCATGATGAAACAGAGGATCTGCCATTGACCGCGAAACCAACGATCCAACGCCCAGCCCGCGATGATGGCCCCGGCCAGTCCGGCAAAATCGAAAATGCCGGAGTAATACGAAGCGCGCCCGACATCCATGCCTTGCAAATTCAAAAACGTCGGCAGCCAGGAATCCAGCGCATAGCGGAGAAATTTGACGGAGAAATAGCTGATGCCCATAATCATCACCACGGGGTTGACTGCGAGATGGAAGTACTGTCGAAGGGTGATGTGTTCCTCGGTGGACACTCGCACGGTGCGAGTGTCCTCCGTTTCCGGCTGGACGATGGGCGTCAGTCCCACGTCCTGGGGTTTGTTCCGTTGCCAGAAATAAATGATCCACCAGATGCCGACGGTCAGAATCGTGCAGCCGAAAAAAGCGTAACGCCAACCGTATTTCGCGAGCAGGTAGCCGCCAATGCTTTTGACCAGCATGTTGCCGACAAGATAGTTCGTGGACCAGACGCCCATGATGCTGCCGCGTTCCTTTTTACGCAGCCATTCCGACACGCCGCCGACGCAACCGGGCCAGCCGGCCGCCTGCGCCAGTCCATTCACGAACATGAACACGAGAAACGTCCAATAGGAATTGGCGATGCCAAAAACGAAGTTGATGACAATCGAAGCGCCCAGCCCACCGAGCAACAACACGCGCGGTCCCCATTTTCGTCCGATCATGCTGCTTAAGAACTGGCCGACCATGTAAGCCACGAGGTACGCCGTCCAGATGTGCGCAATCTGGCTGAGGTCCACGTTGAATTCCTTGGCGAGGGGATTCTTGCAAATGGTGAAAACCTTCCGCGTCAGATAAAATCCCGCGTAGGCAAAGTAAGTGGAGATCAAGATGCGCCAGCGCCAGAGGGACTGCTCGCGTGAGAGGGAGTCGCTCGTGGCAGACATCTGGGCGGTTTGCATCCGGGAATTAAAAAGGCTTTCGCCCAGGCTTCAAGCTTGGAGTTTCAAAGGTGAATTGCGTGACGGCTTGGTGATTGGTGATTGGACATCACGACAGCGCGTAGATGTGGGTGTCGAACGGAGCGAAGGAGTCGTGCAGTTTTCCTGGCGTCCATTCCACCGCGCGTGACTCGAACAAAACCTCGCAACGGCGAAAATGTTTCAGACCCGAAACTGTGACCTCGACCGGATTCTTGTCCGCGTTGACGGCGATAAGAACGACGCCGTTTTTCGTTGGCTTGGCGGTCCATTCGATTCCACGATCCAGACTGTGGCCGGTGTCGTGATACTCCGGGGAAAGATTCAGCTTCGCTTTCCGCGCCGCTAGAGCCTCCTTCAATTCACTCAACTCGCGCGCGACGGTTTTCAAATCGTTCCACAGTGGCGCTTCCGGCGGCGCGTAGGAAAGCCCCCAGTAGAGAAGTCCGTTGACGCCGTGAACGACAGATTGCCACGCCATGAAACGCAATTGTTGGCGTGTCGGATACAAAGTCATTTTCGGATCTCGATCTTTTTCCCGCAGGTTCTCCCAGGCAAATGCCTGCAAGACGGTGAACACGACGCGTTTGGCGCCGGCAACCTCGCGCATCTTCGCGGCGTATTGGCCAACCTGGCTGATGTGCGGATTGAGGAAGTCTCCTTGCTGACCGTCCGGCCACAGCGCGTAGAGTTCCCGAATACCCGGTGGAATGACGGGATAAATGTCCGTTGCCACGATGTCAGCGCCGTCGTTGTAACGCCGCAACGTGGACACCAGATTCGTCGGAGAATGATTCAAGTACAACGGATGCGCGGGATCGAGCTGTTTGACAAAGCGATACGACTCGATGATGTCGGCCGGAGGCACGCGCGCTTCGGTTTTTTTCCAGACAAAGGTAGGTTCGTCTTCGGTTTCCCAAAACAGCAGGGCCGGTTCATCTTTGAGCGCCAGTACCGTTTTGCGGATGCGGGCCTCGGCTTCCGCACGGTTGTGCGGCGAAATCGAACCCAGCGACGTCCAGCCGTAGAGTCCATGTTCGCGCGCCTTGGCGAAGTCGGCGGCGTTTGCCGGCAAATTCACGAGGTTGAATCCGGCGTTGCGGGTTTCTTCCAGAGGATTCGGGGCATTTGGCAACGAGTAAAGACCGAGGATGAATTCGCGCCGACCATTCACCACCAACATGCCGTCCGAATCCAACCGCACCGAACTGGCATTTTCGGCTGCCGATTTGGATGCGCTGGCGATCAGCCCACGTTCGCCGGCGCAAAGCGCGGATACCGCAATCGTCTTTAGAAATGCGCGTCGATTCATAAGTTGTTAGACTGACCGGCAAAGAATGGTCGCAAACGAAACCAGCAACCCAGCCTTCGGCCACCCTGTCTATGAACTGCGTAGCGCGCCGGTTCATGGCACCGATGCGCGATTTCGAGATTATGGCGGCTATCCATGAAGTTCGATGCTTTCCATTCCGTCGAATACGCGCGGAGCGTTTGGAGTGCGGCGACTTGTCGCCGCTGTTGCACGGGGCGTGTGGGGAAGGTACGCCCGCTCTGGAGCAAGCCCTCCCCAAAGCGGCGACCAGTCGCCGCACTGCTATGAGTTGGGTCAAGGCTGGTGAGGCGCTTGGCCAGTGTTTGTTTTTTATTAATAGCTGTTCTTGCCTTTTTCCTTTCCGGCGTGGGCCGAGTTGTAAAACGTTTTCTTGGCGCGGTCAACGGCGGCAGCCGTTGCTCTTCCTGCTATCCGTGCTCGCCCAATCTCCAAAGCGGGTCGTTGCCAACCCCAGTGCGGCTGCGGGCGCGCGCCGTTTCAAATCGTTTCGGTCTGCCTTCATTCAAAGTTTCAGTCTTGTATCGTGGCGGTGGGCAAACTTCAAGCCGCCGCGCCGACCATCGTCCAGCCGAAGGTTTCCGGGGGCACGCGATCGGTGCGCCAGCGCCACAGGTCCACCGCCATTTGCCGCGCCAGGGCCACGATGGCTTTCTTCTTCGCGGCCTTCGTCGCCTTCGGATTGCCCAACACGTCCTCCCATTTCTTGACCAGCGCACAGTCGCGTTGCCACACCACCAGCCGCCAGGCCAGTTCCACCAGCGCGGTGCGCCGCCGCACGTTGCCGTGTTTGGTGATGGGCAAGAGGTGCGTGCTCTTGCCGCTGGCGCTCACCCCGCCGCACAGGCCGGTGTAACTGCCGACTTGGCGCCGGTTTCGGAAACGATGCCAGTCACCGATCTCGCGTTCGACCACTTCGTAGGTCAGGCCACCCAAGCCTTTGGGACGCCGGGCGGGCGCGGCGGCTTCCAAGGCGGTGGTGGCCGCGTCCAGTTCGGCGGTCAAGGTGGCCAGCACGCGGCGGAAGCACTCCAACCGTTCAACCAGCCAGGCCGGGAGTTGGCGGTTGAGTTTGGACCAGCGTCGATCCTCCCACCAGCCCTTCTTTTCGCGCCGGCCCTGGGTGAGCAACAGGCTGCGGCCTTGCGCCGCCACGCGCTTGACCTCGCGTTTGAGTTGTTCCCGCTGGCGGCTTTCGCTGCGCTTTTGTTCCTCTGCCGGCGTGGGCACGCGCACGGTGGCCAGGGCGTGCGGGTTGCCGGCCACGTAACGATCCAGCCGCAGGGCCAGTTGTTTGGCGTCGCTCTTGTCGTGGTTGACGCCCTTGTGCTGTTCATCCAGGCAGACGGGTTGGACGACCAGGTTGTGGACGCCCAACGCCACCAAGTCGCGGTGCAGCCCATAGCCGAAGGGGCCGGCTTCGTAGCAACTATGCACCGCCTCGGCCAGCGGGAGCTGGGTCTTGATCCACGCCAGGAACTTGGCCGGCGTGAACTTTTGAGCCGGCTGGGGCGCGCTGTGGTCCAGGAGCCGCACAACAACGATGGTGTCGGCGTGAACGTCCAGGCCCAGTTTGAGGGTTTGCGGTTTTATGATTGCGGCTTGCGCCGCGCCAACTGCAGAAGTATTCAGGTTTTGTTTGATCATAGTGGTGGTGGGTGTAGCGCCTTTGCGCCCACCCGCCAACTACTCATGTCATCTCCGAGACGCTTCGCGCACCCGCATTCCCTTTGGTTCAGGGGCGCAAGTCGTGTGCGAAGTCCGGGGAATTCTCTCCTTGACCGGCGTCAAGGCGTGTTTCTTTCCGGCGCTTCACCCTGCTGTCAAAACAAGGCAAATCTATGAACCGCAATATTCCATTCAACCGCCGCAAGTTCCTCAAACACATTTCCGCCGGCACTGCCGGCATCGCTGCCGCGCCGTGGCTTGCCCGTGGCGCGGCGGGCGCGAAGGAACGCCTCAACCTCGGCCTCATCGGCACGGGCGACCGCGGCTCGTACTTGATGAAGGAAATCATCGCGGCGAGCGGGAAGTGCAATGTGAACATCACCGCCGTCTGCGACGTGTGGAGAAAAAATCGGGAGGCTGCGGCAGCACAGGTGAAGCAACATTTCGGACGCGAGCCGAAGGGGTTCACGCGGTTTGGGGAATTGCTAGCGTCGCCCGACGTGGACGCCGTGGTGATCGCCACGCCGGATTTCAGTCACGGCCCCATTCTGGTCGCGGCGCTGGAGGCGGGAAAGGATGTCTATGTCGAAAAACCGATGACCATCGACATCGCAACGGCCAACCAGGCGCTCGACCTAGCGCGCGCGAAAGACCGCGTCGTGCAAGCCGGCACGCAGCACCGGAGCGAAGGCCGCTACCGCAGCGCGGCGAAATTCGTGGCCACGGGCGCGCTCGGCAAGCTCAGCCGCATCACCGCCGCCATGGCAGTGAACGCCCCGCGATGGGCGCGCAAGTACGACGACTGCCACGAAGCGGACGTGGATTGGGAGGCGTTCTGTCTGGGTCGGATTCATCGGCCATTCAACCCGCGCCTGCTCCGCTGCTGGCAACTTTTCCGCGACACCACCAATGGCATCGCCGGTTTGTGGATGACGCATTACGCCGACTCGGTGCATCTGATCACTGGATCAAAATATCCGGCCAACGCCGTGGCCAATGGCGGCATCTATGTGTGGCGCGACGGACGCGAGCACACGGACACTTTTCAGGCGCTGCTCGAATATCCCGAAGGTTACCTTTTCGATTGGGGTATGTTCCTGGGCAATTCGGCGGGCATCCACTTCACCATGCACGGCACCCAGGGCACGCTCGACCTGGAGGCGTGGTCCTTCTCGACGGAAGGTGCGGCGGAAGTGAAGGTGGGCGAGGCCAAGACCACGAAATTAACGGTTGAACCGGACGTGAGTCACATGGAGAACTGGCTGCAATGCCTCCGTTCGCGCGCGAAACCGAATGCCGATATCCAGTTCGGCCATCAACATGCCGTCGCCACCATCATGGCCGCGACCGCCCTCGAAACCGGCCTCCGACAAAAGTGGGACTCCGCAAAACGCGAGCTGGTCGCGGGATGAACTGATGATACCATCAAGTTCATCGAATGCACTCAGCAGACGCCAGTTCGTTCACACCGTCGGGACAGCGGCAGCAGCGTTCGCCTTGCCTTGGCCCGCGCGGGCTGACCCGCTTATGAAAGTAAAAATCGCCAAAGTCGAAAGTTTTCCCATCAACTATCCGGTGGTTGGCCGGTTCAAGTTCTTCGAAGGGCCAAAGGGTCGCCCGTTGGGTCGGGCTGCCGTGGTCGTGAAGATTACCGCGGACGATGGCACCGTCGGCTGGGGCCAGAGCGTCCCATCGCCCCGGTGGAGTTACGAAACGTTGGAGACGGTTTACTCCACGCTCACGCGCCACCTCACACCGGAGTTGCTCGAACGCGACCCGTTTGACATCGAGGGCATCCACGCCGCGATGAGCCGCGCCATTGCGCCGTCGTTCTCCACCGGCCAGCCGATTTGCAAGGCAGGCGTGGACCTCGCGCTGTTCGACCTCATGGGCAAGCTGCTCAAGCAGTCCGCCGCACAGCGATGGAATCGCAAAAGCCGCGACCGTCTCACATTGAGCTGGACACTCAATCCGCGCACGCCCGACGAAGTCGAACCGCTCATCGCGCAAGGCCGGGCGCGCGGCTACCGACACTTCAACGTCAAGATCGCGCCCGATCCGAAATTCGACCTTGAACTTTGCCGCCTCGTGAAACGCCTCGTGCCCGACGGCTTTCTTTGGGCCGACGCCAACGGCGGCTACGACGAAGAGACCGCGCTGGCCGTCGCGCCCAAGCTGGCGGACATCGGTGTGCCCGTGCTCGAACAGCCGCTCCCAGCCAATCGCCTCACCGGCTATCGCCGCTTGAAGAAGCAGGGCGCGTTGCCCATCATCATGGACGAAGGCATCGTGTCGTCAGTCGAGTTGGAGGAATTCATCAAGCTCGACCTGCTCGACGGTGTGGCGATAAAGCCCGCCCGTTGCGGTGGCCTCACCGATGCGCGTCGCCAGATTGAAATCGTCCAGGGCGCCGGCTTGATGTTTCTCGGCAGCGGCCTGACCGACCCGGACCTTGCCCTGGCCGCTTCGCTCGCGCTCTACGGAGCTTACGATTTGAAATATCCCGCCGCCTTGAACGGCCCGCAGTTCCTCAGCGGCAGTATTCTCAAGCAGCCGTTCGAGGTGAAGGACGGCGAACTCGCAGTGCCGACCGGACACGGCCTGGGCGTCGAAGTGGATGAGGCGAAACTGCCGGAGTTGCTGGTGAAGGACGTGTGAAATCCGAAATCCGAAATCCGAAATCCGAAAGAAGCCCGAAATCCGAAGCCCGAAAGTTCGGCCTGGGGGATTTCCCGGGGAGTGTCGAGAGAAGCGCGCGAGGACAGATGGCGTTGTGCGGTGCGAAAGGCCTTCGGATTTCGGGATTCGGATTTCTTTCGGATTTCGGATTTCGGATTTCGGGCTTCATCTTCCCGCTCGCACTGGCAATTCATCTGAGCTTCGCCCTCGCCTCGCGTGCTGCCGAGCCTGCGCCCCGTCCCTCCTTCTTCTTCACCAACGTCACCGACAAGTCACTCGCCTTGTTCGAAGGCAGCCGGCCCGTGTTCGTTTACAACCACGGCGTTCTGCTCCAGCCTGGTGTGCCCGCCGACCGCGCCCGCAGCACTTACGTGCATCCGATCTACGGTCTCGATGGCGAGGTGCTCACTGACGATTTTCCGAAAGACCACTACCATCATCGCGGACTTTTCTGGGCCTGGCCGCACGTCCGCATCGGCGAACAGCACTACGATCTTTGGGCGCTCAACGGAATCGAGCAACGCTTCGAACGCTGGCTCGCGCGCGAGGCCGACGCCAGCGGCGCGACACTCGGCGTGGAGAACGGTTGGTTTGTCGGTGATCGGAAGGTCATGCAGGAACGGGTCTGGCTCCACGCCTCGCCGTCGGGCAAAGACGAACGCGCGCTGGATGTCGAATTGACGTGGACGCCCGTCGGCGCGCCGCTCACGCTGGAAGGCGCCGAAGGCAAGAGCTATGGCGGATTGACACTCCGCTTCGCGCCCCGCACCAACACCGTCATCACCACGCCGCTGGGGCAGGGCGATAAGGACCTCAGCATCACGCGGCTCCCGTGGGCCGATCTCTCCGCGCGCTTCGCCGGACACGCGCAACCCAGCGGCGCCGCCATTTTCGTCGCGCCCGAGCATCCAGACTTTCCGCCGGAATGGCTCACGCGCCACTACGGCGTGTTGTGCCTCGGCTGGCCGGGTGTAGTTCCGAAAACATTTCAAGTCGGCGAAAACATTCGATGCCGTTACCGTGTGTGGATTCATCGCGGCGCGCCGGACGTGGAAAAGGTAAAGCAAGCGTACCGGGCGTATGCGGAGCCGCAGCCCGTGAAGCGGGAGGGGAAATGAGGTAGTGGTACAGTTTGAAGTTTTACGACTCGCCGCGCGCAGCCGATTTCCTTCTCCGCATCGGATGGGGAGAAGGTGGCCGCAGGCCGGATGAGGTGTCTGCACGCAAGGAATCGAACTCCATTTACATTCAAGTAATCGCCGGCCGTAGCCGGGAAATCGCCGCTGACATTCCGGCAACCTGGCCGGTCTGGTCATCGAGCTAAAGCCGCAAACCAGAAGGTGAATCGCGCTAGCGGGAAAGCTCCGTTGGGTCAATTGACTTTGGTGAAAACGCGTGAGTCATCGTTGCCGCTCTGGAGAAGTCCAGCGTCGGCGAGCCAAATCAGTTTTGGATGAAACCATGCCGCAAGGAAGGGTCGAATCGAAGCCTCGACTTCATTTGAACCGCTGATGAACGCTGATTGACGCCGATTATTTTCCCGCGCACACTCGCCGCATAATGACGACGCGAGCACTCAGTCCCGTGGCGCACTCAATGAGGAACAGCAGAAAGTCTCAAACCTCGGAGAGGTAGAGAAAGGATGCAATGTCATCAAAAAAAGAAGCCAAAGCGAAGAAAGTAGCCGCAGAATTCACACTTGCACCAACGGACATAGATGCTGGCTTGATGTGGCTTGAAGGACTTGGAGAAGCAAAGTTTCGGGATTCCGTGCTTCAAGAACTTTTTCGGAAAATGCGTGAAGAGGGGGAAATCGAATGGTTCGAAAACATCCACGGCAGATTGGACAAGGGTGTGGACTACATTCTAGTCACGCAGTCGTCGCTGGAGAGAAAAGTTCTGGGAATTCAGGTTAAGGGAAAACAAATTAGCAGAGCGGGAGGAAATGGTTCGCTCTCGGCCGTAGATATAGCGGGCGAGTGTGAGGCGGCAATGAAGCATGAGTTTCAAGTGCAGGGAGCGAAGCGGCGGCTTGACTCAATCGCCGTGTGGTCTTCGGCCCATATTACGCCCGATGCCGAAGAAGAGTTTACAAAACCCGGCCTCGCGTATCGCATACAGGTTAAGAAACCCAGAGACGTGTTTTCCCTGATCGAACAATTCGCGCCAGCACAGTTGGGCAATGTGCCTCAGCTTGCGCTTGTGAAGTATATCAAGGAGCAAGCCGATCCAGAGCCAGAAGCGGTCCGTGTGTTTGGATGTCCGATAAATCCCAAAATCCATTTTCTCGAACCCGAGCTTTCAGAGTTTGCTCCAGCTTCTATGGAGAGCATGAAGACTGAAGGCGGGCATCTCCGGCCAAAGAAGTCTTCGGCCACACTAGATAAAATACTCGAAGACAGCAGACATACAGCACTGTTCGCAGGCGAATTAAGCGGAAAAAGTTATTTGCTAAAAAGGTGCAGGGCCGTTTTTGCAGAGCGCCGAAAACTTTCAATTCTTTTAGATGCGACCCAGTTGACAGAGATTCCTCGCTCTGCGCAACGGTTGGTTTCAGACGCGTTGGAGTTTCTTTCTCCGCAACAAGCCGAATCATTCGCGCGGGGTGCGGGCGTCGTGCTTCTGATAGACAATGTTGACCGGATTCCTCAACCTGTCCGTGAATGGCTGTTCGCCCTCGACTCAAGGCAATTCAGGGTTATTGCAACCGGCAGGTCAATTCTTGTGCCACAGCAAGTCGCCACGGTTTACATCACAGGAACGAAACTGGGCAGTCTTCCAAGGTTTTTGCGAAGCCTGAATGTGCAACACAGCAAAGGACTCTTGGACCGGGCTCAGTCTTTTATTGAGCGGACTTTGGCAACTTCACGCCTGCCAAAGAATGCATTCACCATTTCGATCATGTTGCAGGAATGTCAGCATGGAGGTTCAAAATTCAGCACGCCAACGATGGGGCGGCTGATTGAGCGATTTGTAGAACTGCAATTAGGGTCGCATTCAGATGCGACCTTCATGGTGGACTTTGAAACCAAGCGCGACTTCCTCTCTCATTTGGCCGGGAGGGTTCAATCAGGGATGTCTTTGGTAGAATTCCGCCGGAGGCTCGCACGGTTTATTGAAGCCAGCAAACATCCGCAAAGCGTAGAGGACTTTATCCAGGATCTTCGTAAGAGCGGAGTGTTTGTCTTCTGCGGGGACAAGGTGAAGTGGGCTCACCCGGCGTTTAAGCAATATTTTTGGGTTCGTAATTTGGTAAGCAACGGAAAGCACGAACTGATTGCAAAGGCACTTTGCCAGCGATTTAATCCAACCTTGGCTGCACTCGCTGGGTCACAAATAAAAGCCAAGGACCTTCCGGCTTTGATTCAACCTTTGATAGATGAAGTTTCCAGGACACCCCTTCCGAGCCTGCAATCTTTAGTTCCGGAAATAGCTCAAGGTAGCGGCATCGGCGGAATCATGTCCGATGAGGAAGAAGAGGCATTGCTCACGGATTTGGAATCTTCAGACCAGAATGCACAGTCAAAAACAAAGCATCCTCTGGCTCGGCTTGCAAAATCATCGATGTTTGGCGAGCGAGACGACGAGGAAGAGGAGAAGCCAACCAAAGCTGAGGCCGTCCCTCAAATTGATGAAAAAACCAAGGCGCTGATTCGCAAACGAGTCAGCGCGTGGATGGAAGAGGTGTCACAGACCCGGCTTGAGTTTGCCTTTAATTTGGCTTCCGTGCTGATGAACGCCCGAAAAGCGAAGCACGAGTGGAAGCAGCGAGGCCTTGAGGCGGTTCTTCAAAAGTCACGGGCATTCGGAAATATCTTGAACAAGTTTTTTCTCGTGGTTTTTCCGGAGCGAAAGGATCTGGCATTCAAAGCGCGCTGGAGTTCACTTTATGCGTTGCTTCATATCGCCGACCGAATGGTGGGCGACCCATTTCTTTTAAATGTTTTGCGTGGCATGAAAAGTGGCGCAAAAACCGACGAAGAACGATTGCAACTTCTCGACTTGCTCCTCTGCTGTGGTGATGACGTCGGCGATGAGATCGTTGCGGTTTTGAAAAAGGCAAACCGTTTGGATATTACATTCGCGGTCTATGTCCGAATCGTCGGGATTTACTACTTCCGTTACCACCGCGACGTTGATCGAAGTTCCCTGCGGAAACTTCTGAAGGATATCCGCATAGCTGACAAGTCAAACGCATTGCCAAACGTTTAGGCTTAAAAGGGTCATGGAAGGGCTCAGTCCTCACTTTTGACGCTGCTTCCGTTCCTTCGGCGCACTGCTCGTTCCCGCCTTCGTTTCATTTCGGCGCGGCAAGCTGGGCCCTCGCGTCCTGTAGAGCGGCGGCGTTTCGGCCAGGACGAGCGCCAACTGGTCCTGCGGTTCGTCGCGTTCCACGCTGCCGTTGAGTTCCACGTCAATGGCCTGCCCTTTGAATTCAGGATACAGCGCCGCCAAGCGCGGAATCGCCTTTTCCGCGAGCCGGAAATACTCGGTGTCGAGCTCCAGTCCGGTGGCGGTGTAACCAACCGCTTGCGCGGCGGCGATGGTCGAGCCGGAACCCATGAAGGGATCGAGAATCGTTCCCTCGCCCAACGGCAGGAGCGACCGCACAATGATGCGCATGAAGTGCTGCGGTTTGAGGCAGGGATGGTTTGAAATCGCTTCTTCGCGTTTGGGAGTTCGCCCGCTCGGGATGGCATCAGGCAACGGTTTGTCCGTGGAGAGGCGGCGCAGAGCGCCGGTTTTCCATCGTCGCAAATTCTCAGCGACGGTTTTTGTGTCAATGGGTTTGCGGAAAAGCATCCACGGCTCGTATGCGCCTTTCGGGCTGACGCAGACTTCGGGGAATTCGGCTTCAGCGTTCTTGGGCCGGTCGCCGCCGCGAAAGCTGTAGTAGAGGCGCATAATGGCGGGACGCACTTCAAAGCCGGCCTCGGTCATCGCGCCTTGCACGTGATGTTGAAGGATTGGATGGCCGGCGACGCAAACGTGCGCCCCGGGCACCAGAGGATTCATCAGGAGCCTGCCCCAATCGCGAAAGTAATCGCGCAAGTGCTGTTTCTGCTCGTCGGTCAGGACGGTAAAACGCGGCAATGGATCGCGATGGCTGCCCCCTACTTTGGGCGGCAAGCGCCAGACGCCGCCGCGCCCTGCGCGGAGTTTGGTCAGCTCTTTCTCGGTAAACTCCAAAATGCCATAAGGCGGGTCGGTACAAACGGCGTGCAATGAATGGGTGGGACAACGCCGCAGCCATTCAAAGCAGTCGGTTTGTTCGATCTGATACATTGGCGACTATTTCAACTATAGGCGAAAGACAAGCAAGCCTTTATTCTGTATCAACTAAAGGCGAAATGGACGCGAAGACCATTCTTGGCCGCTTTGTCCGCAAGTTGCGCGAGCAAAAAGAACTCACCCAGGAACAACTGGCAAGCAAAACCGGCATCACCTACCAGTATCTCTCCGGCATGGAGAACGGGCGGGAGAACTTCTCCATAGACATCCTCGATTCGCTGGGCAAGGCGTTGGATTGCCCTTTACCACAGTTGGTGGCGGCAGCCTATGCACCAGCCGCAATCGCTTCCGGTGTCCTGGTGGACAAGACGCTTTTTCGCCCGAAGGTTCCGTTGCCGCCTGGCATGAAGGTTTCGCACTTGGAGGCTGCCATGAACGCGACGCAAAGCATCATCGCCCGGATCAATGCGAACCTGGTCGCTAGCGGCGCGAAGCCGTTGCTGGAATACATTCAAGGGAACAATTTCAGCGGGCTGGTTTCGAATGTGTTGTGTGACGCGCTGCACGACCATTCGCCTTACAAACACAATTCCCACCAAGCTTATCCCGATCTGATCAACCCTTCCGTGAAAGAACTGGGCAAGCCGGCTGGGTTGGAGGTCAAGTCCACGATCCAGATTGGCAAGGGCGGGGAAAGTCACAACGGACATTCGGGCTGGCATCTCGTTGCGTGCTTTCTGATTGAGCCGCAGACCGGCAACATTCGTTTCATCCATCTCATGTTCACGGTTCTCAACGGGCACAGTCATGCTGCACCTGATTGGACGTACGTAGGCAGCAAGGTGAACGAAACCACCGGCAGCCGGCGAACCGAAACCTACAACACGACACTGATCGGAACGACGAAGCTGCGGGATGGTTCTGTTTTCCTCGATCCGAACGCCGTGAACTTCAAACGATGGCGCCAGCAGAGGCGCGGGCCTGTTCCCGCTTATTCGATTTTCGCTGCTGCTTGATTTCTATCGGACAGCCACTTTCACAAACTTCCGGATCATCGTAGCGACCACCCATCTGTAGAAAGAATATAATCTTATCCAAGCTCCTTCCGCTCCCAAGGCAGCGTTCAGGCGATGCGTCGCCGTCGTTTGGAATTCTCGGATGCCTTTGCCGAGGCCCTGCAGGGACAACGGTCAGCAAAGAAATTAAGCCGGCAAGCCCCACCGCTGCACTAAATCAAACTTGAAGTAACAACCCGACGCTTGAAAGAGCGCCGGGGATTTCTTTTGAAACGTCCAGATGCGCCAAGCTATTTGAGAATGTACCACTACCGGAAATGACGATCGCGCTCATTGCCGCGTTGTTGGCCCTTTGTGCGAACGCCTTCTTCTCATGGCGTCTCCGTCGGGAGCTGGCGCAGCAACTCCGCGGCTTCACGAAAATTCGGCTGCAATGCCAGCGCTCGCTCCGCTGCGCGGCGGGCTTCGGCAGTCTGCCCCAAGCGGACGTGAATCGTGGCCCGCGCGTACGGCGCACGCGGGCTGTCTGGTTCGATGGTCTCCGCGCGTAACAGCGCCTCGATGGCCTCGGTTTCGCGGCCTTGAGCAGAGTAGCCGAGACCGAGGTTGTACCAGCCCTGCGCGTGCTGCGGGTCCAGCTTCACGGTTTGCTCCAGGGCCGCGACGGCGTCGGTCAGCCTGCCGGCTTCGTTGAAGGCCAGCGCAAGTTGAAAGCGGTAACCGGCGTCGCCCGGCGCGAGGCGGCAGGCGGCTTCGAATTCGCGCACCGCGTCGGGGGCGCGCCCATTGGCACTCAAGCAGACGGCCAACGCCTGGCGGAAGGGCGGCGAATTGCCGTCCCAATTCACGGCCCGTTGCAGCCACGGCAGCGCAGACGCTGCATCGCCGCGCTCCATCAGGAAGCCACCGAATCGAAGCGCGCCCACCGGCTGATCGAGATTGAAGGCGAGTTCGCGCATGAAATCCTGACCGGCGGGTGAATTGGTATTCAACTCACGAAGCAGCACGCCAGCCGCCGCCAAGCGCACCGCGCGGACGCTATCGTTCAGGAGATGGCGCAGGCTCTTCGCCGCCGCCGTGTCGCCGGATTCAAAAAGTGGTTCGAGTGATTGCGCGGCTTCGGTGCGCACCAGCGGATCGGCATCGCCGACGCGTTCGAGCAGGGCCGGCTTGACTGCGGTTTCCGTGGCCCACCGGCCGAGCAGTCGGGTCGCGGAGGCCCGCCAAAGCCCGACCTTCTCCTCGTGCGCCAATTGCAGGAGTGCGACCACAGCGTTGCTGTCACCTCCACGCGCACTGGCGATCGTCCGTGCGCGGGTGCGCGTCGGGCGGTTCATGCGCGGGCCGTACCATTTCTCCACCGCGGCGAGCGACCAATCCACGCTGCGGCTGACGTGGCAGCGGTTGCAGGCGTTGGGGATGTTGTGCTGCCGCGTGAGCAAGGGATCGGGAATTGTGAAGCCGTGATCGCGCCGGGCGTGGCGTTGCATGTAAGTCGTCTGCGGCATGTGGCAATCGACGCAATGACTGCCAGGCGTGTCGGCCTTGTGATGTGTGTGCGACACGGGATCGATTTTCGGCGCGGGCGCGACCGGAGGGCTGTGGCAGCGCAGGCAGAGCGCATCGCCGCGCACGAGGCTCTTGCTCGAATGAGGCTCGTGGCAATCGAGGCAGCGCACGCCGGCGGCGTACATCCGGCTGCTGAGAAAAGAAGTGAACTCGTAGTCCTCTTCGCGCACTTGACCGTCGGGATGGAACACATCCGACCCATCGGGAATTGCCAGTGCGAAGTGATCGAAGAAGTTTTCGCCCGGCGTGAAGTCACCGGTCAATTCGCCGCGCCGCGCGTGGCACGAGCCACAGGCGTCGAACATCTGGTTCTTGTCGAGGCGAGGCGAGGTCGGATCCTTCGTCGTCGAGGCGCGATGTTGCCGCTGCCACGCCACATGCGCGCCCAGCGGGCCATGACAGGCTTCGCAGCCAACACCACGTTCGGCCATGCCCGTGGCGTATGAGTCAGTCGCGGGGCTATAGTTTTTGCGGAGCCGGGTGTTGTGACACGAGGCGCACATCGAATTCCACGTCATGCCGCGGCCGGTCCAATGTCCCCATTCGCCGGGGCGCCGGTCTTCGTCGCCATAGACGTCGAACCACTCGGCCTTGTGCGGATCGAAACTAAGTTCGCCCACCTGCCAGCGCCCGCCGCGGGCCGGGAAAAGAAATTGCCGCAGGGGATCGACGCCGAGAACACGGGCAGGCGTGAAGGCGGTGGTTCCTGCTTCAAGACCGGCAGTGACGAGTTCAAAGTGGCCGTCGCGCGTGCGCGCCTCGGAGTTTTGCGAGCCGTGTCGGATCGACCTCGGCGGCTCAAACGCGGCGCGGTCGAGATTTGCATCAACCGACCGCTCGGCCAGCGCATGGTGCGAATTGGTCCAATGGCTGTAAGCTTGTGCATGGCAATCGCGGCAACTTTCCGAGCCGGCGTAAGTGGCGAAAGTCTGCTGGTCGTTGGCGGTTTTGAATTGCGCCCGCTGTGGCGACGAATTTGCGGCGGGCTGCGGCCTGTTTCCGCCGCTCCTCATTCGACCGATCAAAACCCCAGTTGCAACCAGAGCTAGCACCGCCACCAAACCAAGCGCGAACCAACGCCGCGAGGGAAGTTGCTTCTTGGAACGAGCTTTGGCGGAACTGGATTTTCTTCTCTGCCGGATCATCGATTTCGGCGCGCGGCGGCGCACGGCTCAGTGCCAGACTTCTCCCTTCGTCGCGTCGCCCGGCACATCGAGCACTTGGAGGCTGGACACCGTCTTCATCGTCTTGTGGTCGGCAAAGCTCCAGACCACCTGCTTCTGGGGCGTCACCTCGATGACGTGCGGGCCGCTGCCGAATTGCCCGTGGCCCTGCCAGTTCGACATCACGGTGTTGCTGTTGGGCAGTCGGTGCAGGCCGGTCATGAGTTTCAAGCTGATGTCGGGCAAGTCACGGCTCTTGATTTCCCAAACCGTCCGGCCATCGGCGCCCACCTCAAACACCCGCGCGCCGTCCTTCACCAAGTCGCCGCACGCGATCAGGGTGTGGCCGTTCGGCAGACGCACGACACTGTGCGGGCCGCCCGCGGCGGGAATCTCGCGTGCCACCTTGCCGTGGTCGTCGTATTCGCGCACGACCTGGTCGCCATAGTGCGCGACGAGGTAGTGGCCATTGTGCAGCCGCCGGGCGTTGCGCATGTAGAGATGGCCGCCGTCCTTTCCTTCCGGGAGCAGCCGGATTTCCTTGGCAATGTTTCCCGACGGCTCGACTTCGAGCAACCGGCCCGCATTGCACTCGCCGATGAAAGTGTTGCCATTGGCGAGGCGCTGGCAGGCGTATATCTCACTCTTCGACTCGTAATTGAAAACGACCTTCTTCTCCCGCGTGACTTCCTTCACACCGTGGCCGGTCGTGAAGAGGAGGTTGCCATTCGGCAGCACCCAAAGTTCGTTGCAACTCGGCGCCGGATGCTCCCACTCCACCTGACCGTCGGCGGCCACGATGAAAACCTTGCCCTGAACGTAATCCGCGCAGGCGAAGTGATGTCCTTCGGCAAACGCCGGCCCGGCGAAGTGGAACAAGAAGCACATCCCAATGGCGCAAACGATGCGAGGCGAAGCGGATGAAAGAGATTTCTTCATGGTGTGCAAGGATTTTGTTTTTAGCATGGCCTGATTCATAGGCGAGTCTTGTCCACTGCAACACTCACCCCCTTGACCTGCATCAAGAATTCACACCGAAGCCGGTCCTGCGCGACACGATTCCATCAGTTTGCTTAACAGCAGGCTGCCAAAGCGCGTGCTCAGACGATTTGACCGGGGTCAACGAAGCCGGACCCCGCGCCGCTCACGCTCAAACGCAGAATGAAGCTTTGAAACGCCTTGCCCCATGACAACCAATCGCCGCCAGTTCCTCGCCAGCACCGCAGCCGCCCTCGCTCTTGGAAAGTTCGCGCCGCTCTTCGCCGCAGAAACAAAGCCCCGTTTCAAAATCGGCGCGTGCGATTGGTCCATCGGCAAAATGGCCGACCCGGCGGCGCTGGAGGTCGCCCAGCAGATTGGCCTCGACGGCGTGCAAGTGAGCCTCGGGACGTTGGCCAACGACATGCACTTGCGGCGCCCCGAGGTGCAGCAACGCTACCGGGACGCGGCGAAGAAGTTCGGCGTCGAGGTGCTGTCGCTGGCCATTGGTGAACTGAACAATATTCCCTACAAGAGCGACCCGCGCACGATTCCTTGGGTCCGTGATTGTGTTGATGTCGGCCGTGCGATGGGCTGCCGCGTCGTCCTGCTCGCGTTCTTTCACAACAACGATTTGCGCAACGACAAAGCCGGGACGGACGAAACCGTGCGCCGGTTGAAGGAAGTCGCGCCGAAAGCGGAGCAGGCCGGCGTCATTCTCGGCATCGAAAGCTGGCTGAGCGCCGAGGAGCATCTCGGGATCATCGAGCGCGTCGGCTCGCCGGCGGTGAAGGTCTATTACGACGTAGCGAACTCCACAGAACGTGGCTACGACATTGGGAAAGGGATTCGCTGGCTGGGCAAGCAGGGCCAGATTTGTGAATTCCACATGAAAGAGAATGGGGCTCTGCTCGGCCAGGGCAAGGTGGACTTCAAGAAAGTCCGCGCCGCCCTCGACGACATCGGCTACCGCGGCGCGATGCAAATCGAAGGCGCCGTTCCGCCCGGCGGCAAGCTCGTTGAAAGTTACATTCGGAACCGGAAGTTCTTGAGGGAAATCTTTCCCGCCGACGCATGACCTCCGGGCAGAGTTTAATCAATTGCAGTAAGTGCCGAGGATGCGGTCGCAGCCTGGAAAAGATTTTTTCCGGCAAAGCCCGCTGGCTCGAGATTCATGTGCGGCCCGAAAGCCCGAGGAATTTCGTGCGGCGATTGAACTCTTGCCGGCAGCCCTGTGGAATAACCGCAGCCCAAGCCGGCTCTCGCTCGCGCGGCCCTATTCCACAGGGCCAGCGCAAGCACGAGCATGGTTATGGCTGTAAGAACGGCTGACGAGTTTAAGAACTCCATGGGGGAAACCCGGCGGAATGCAACAGCAGCGGGAATCGATTGCACGTCTTCTTGCTGCATTTGTCGGCCCGCCCGCCGATGCAAATCTTATCAAGCCTTGATCCAAGTCAAGTAGTCGGCGCGCGCCGCGTAGTCCACTTGTAAAGCCTCGCGACGTGTTTCGCGCGTTCGCCCGTGCCGCCTTGTGTCCGTTTGGAAAACGATGCAACGAAGCCATCCACATATTCCGTTGAACAGCCGCAGGACGATTCAGTTGCCGGACATGACTTCGTGGCTCTGTGGCCTGATGATCGTGGGGCTGGCTGGTTCGACGTCGGCCGAGACGACGAAACCAACCGCAGGCTGCGAGGAGAATCCAACGCACTCCTTCGCCATCCCGGCGTGGGCGTTTGACCGCGGTAACGCGCAGACCTTCACGAAGGAATGGGCCGACGCCGGGCCGATGGTTGCGTTCGGTGGCGAGTCGCCGGTCTTCGTGGTATATGAGATTGAGTTCCCGAATGCGACCGACTACCGGCTGCGCGTTCAATACGCTGCGGCGGACAAACGTCCGGTGGTCCTTTCGGTGGACGGCCGCATGATCACGAACGTATGCCGGAGCGCAACGGGTTCGTGGAACACGAGCGGCGCCGGGTGGGAGGAAAGCGCATTGTTCCGGCTGACCGCCGGGAAACACACGCTCAGGCTCGAGCGCGCCAGTGCCTTCCCGCATGTGATGAATCTGCGCTTCGACTCCGCGCTGCCGCTGCCGACCGGCTGGGTGGTCAACCGGCCCAAAGCGCGCAAACTTTCCGACCCGGCTCCGGCTCCCACCCTCACGCTGCACGAACCCGGGGTGAACCTGCCCGCGCTGCGCCGAGCCATCGAAGATCTCGCTCGCACGTTTGGAGAAAGCTACCGCGACGGTCCTCGCTTCTTCGCCCGACTCGCGGAGCTTGAGTCCGCCGTCGCCGCGCAAGAGGATGTCCGTCAGAAGTTCATCGCCCTCCAGCGCGAAGCCTTGCTCGCAAATCCGCTGCTGGACTTCAAAGACGTTTTGCTGGTCAAACGACGCGCCAAGTCCCCCTCGCTCGGTCTGCCACAAAACTGGGAAAGCAACTGCTCCCTGCCCAGGAGCGGTTATGACGACGAGTTGTGTGTGTGGTCACGGAACGACGCGGACGCCGAACCGCGCACGGTGTTCAAGCCGGGAAGAAAATTTATCGGTGACGTGGACCTGCATTGGGATGCGGACCGCGTGTTGTTCTCGATGCCCGGCACGAACGGTCGCTGGCAGGTTTTTGAACTCGCACTTCAGCCGGGAGCTTCGCCCCGCCAGCTCACTGGCGAGCAGCCCGACGTGGACAGCTACGATGCCTGTTATCTGCCGAACGGCAAGGTCGCCTTCACTTCCACCGCGATGTTCGTCGGCGTGCCGTGTGTGAACGGCAGTGCGCACGTCGCCAACCTCTACGTCATGGACGCCGATGGCCGGAACATCCGGCAGCTTTGTTTTGATCAGGAACACAACTGGTGTCCGACCGTGATGAACGATGGTCGCGTCCTTTATGCGCGTTGGGAATACGCCGACACGCCGCACTCGAACTCGCGCATGCTTTTCACCATGAACCCCGACGGCACGAGCCAGGCCGCGTATCTTGGCAGCGGTTCGTATTGGCCGAATTCGTTCTTCTACGCGCGGCCGATTCCGAATCATCCCACGAAGGTCGTCGCGGTCATCGGCGGCCACCACGATCACCCGCGCATGGGCGAACTTGTTGTCTTTGATCCACAGCAGGGTCGGCTCGAAGGCGAGCCAGCGGTGCAGCGCATTCCCGGGTTCGGTAAAAAAGTCGAGCCGCTCATCCGCGACGGGCTGACATTGGAAAGCTGGCCGAAGTTCCTTCACCCCTGGCCGTTGAGCGAAAAATATTTTCTCGTCGCGGGCAAACCCTCGCCGCGCGCGCCGTGGGGAATTTACCTTGCCGACGTGTTCGACAATCTCCTGCCACTGAAGCAGCTTCCAGACTTCGCGCTGCTGGAGCCCATCCCACTGCGCAAGACCACGCGCCCGCCGGTCATCCCTGAGCGCGTGAACCCGGCGCGCACCGACGCGATCGTGGTGTTGCAGGATGTTTATGGCGGCGAGGGGATGCGCGGCGTTCCGCGCGGCACGGTGAAGGCGCTGCGCCTGTTCACCTATCACTACGCCTATCAGGGAATGGGCGGTTTGCTGGGCGTGGTCGGCATGGACGGTCCGTGGGACATCAAGCGCGTGCTCGGCACCGTGCCGGTCGAGGCCGATGGCTCGGCGCGTTTCCGCGTGCCGGCGAACATGCCCATCTCGATCCAACCGCTCGATGCCGAAGGCAAGGCGCTCCAGCTCATGCGCAGTTGGATGACCGCGATGCCCGGCGAAACCGTGCAATGCACCGGCTGCCACGACCGCCAGAATTCCGCGCCGCCTGCGAACTCGTTCCTCGCAATGGGCAAGCCGCCGTCGGACATCACGCCGTGGCGCGGACCGGTTCGGGGTTTCAGTTTCGCGCGCGAAGTGCAGCCCGTCATTGATCGGAATTGCGTCAGTTGTCATGACGGCAAGCCGCAACCGGACGGCAGCACGCCTCCCAACCTGCGCGGCGACGTGAAACTGGCCGACTGGAGTTCGGTCACGCCCGGCAACGGCGGCTACGCGAAGACGGCGGGAAAATTTTCGGTGGGCTACGCGGCGCTGCATCGCTACGTGCGGCGGCCGGGCATTGAAAGCGACTTCCACGTGCTCGAACCGCTGGAGTTCCACGCGGACACCACGCAACTTGTGCAAATGCTGAAGCAGGGGCATTACGGCGTGCAACTCGATGCCGAGGCGTGGGACCGGCTGGTGACGTGGATTGATTTGAACACGCCCTATCACGGCACGTGGGGCGAGGAAATCGCGTCGCCCGGAAAGCAGCGCGAGCGTCGCCGCGACTTGTTGAAACGCTACGCGAATTTGGATGATGATTCGGAGGCGGTGCCGGTAGCTGCCGGAGCGAGCAAGCGAGGTCCGGCTGAACATCAGCGCACCACCCACGCTGAAACCCAAGCAGCCGCGCATGCCGGCACGCTGCCCACAGTTCCCGGCTGGCCGTTTGGGGCGGCTGAGGCCAAACGCCGTCAGACCGCGTCCGGCCCGTCCGACAAACGCCACTTGGAACTGTCGCCCGGCATCAGCCTGGAATTGATGCGCGTTCCTGCTGGCGAGTTCCTTATGGGCAGCCAGGACGGTCCGCCAGACGAACAACCCGTCTCCCGCGTCCGCATTGCGGAAGCCTTCTGGATGGCGCAGTGCGAAATCAACAACGCGCAATTCGCCTGCTTCAACCCGGCGCACGACAGCCGCGTCGAGGACAAGAACACTTACCAGTTCGGCATTCACGGTTATCCGGCCAATGAACCTTCGCAGCCAGTCGTGCGCGTCTCCTGGCAGGAGGCCATGGCGTTTTGTCACTGGCTCGCCGCCCGCACCGGCCTGCACTTCACTTTACCGACCGAGGCGCAATGGGAATGGGCCTGTCGCGCCGGCGCCGCCACGCCGTTCAATTTCGGCCCGCGCGACACCGACTTCTCCGGCCACGCAAATTTCGCCGACGCCAAACTACGCGAGTTCGCCAGCGATCCCTACACTGTGGACAAGCCGCTCGCCGACGCCACGCCCTATGACGACTGGATTCCGAAAGACACCCGCTTCAACGACGGCGCGCTCCTCGCCGTGGCGCCGGGACGCTACGCGCCGAACGCGTGGGGTTTGCAAGACATGCACGGCAACGTCGCCGAATGGACCCGCTCCAGCTATGCGCCTTATCCATGGGCGACGGACGGTCGCGATGACGGGAGCACCACCGGCCGGAAAGTGGTGCGCGGCGGTTCGTGGCGTGATGTTCCCGCGCGAGGGACGGCCAGTTTTCGCTTGAGTTACCAGCCGTGGCAGCGGGTTTACAACGTCGGCTTCCGCGTGGTGTGCGAAGGTGAATGGAAAGGGACCGCTACGACCGTCAGCACCGCCGGCGCGGGCCACGGGCAGGGCGTTTCGGCAAAGTGATTATGCATCAGCAAGCAGTCCAGCCAGTAAGAAATGCCGCGCGCGCAAACGCACGACGCACACCCACCATTTGGCGGCTTGGCCTTGCCGCGTGGTTTCTCTTTTGCATGCTTGGGGCGTGGATCGCCAACTCGGCTGAGCCCGCCAATCCCGTTTTCTACACACCGGCGAAGCAGAACTCCTTGCTGGCGCCCAGCGTCGTCACAGCCTCGGCCGAGGGCGGCAAATTTTACGTGGCGTGCGAAGCCACCGCCGAGGTTCTCGTCTTTGACTCGGTTGCAAAGAAGGTCACCGCCCGGATCTCCGTGACTGCTTCGCCTTCGGGGCTGGCGCTCTCCGAGGACGGCGCGCGGCTTTACGTCACCTGCGCCGGGACGGCCAGCACCGTGTGCATCGTGGACTTGGCGAAGCGCAAAGTGATCGAGCGATTGCCGGCGGGTTACCAAGCGCAATCACCGGTGCTCAGCCGGGACGGACGGACGCTTTATGTCTGCAATCGCTTCAACAACGACGTGAGTGTCTTCGACCTTGCGACGCTGAAAGAAGTCCGGCGCATCGCCGTACCGCGCGAACCGTTTTCCGCCGCGGTGACACCAGACGGCAAACACCTCCTCGTCGCGAATCACATCCACGCCGGACGGTCGGATGAGGATGTTGTGGCGTCCAGCGTGAGCGTCATTGATCTCGCGGCGGGCAAGGTGCTCAAGGAAATTCCTCTTCCCAACGGAAGCACGTTGCTGCGCGACCTCCGCATCTCGCCAGATGGCCGCTACGCCGTCGTGGCGCACATCCTTGCGCGCTTCCATCTGCCCACCACGCAAATCGAGCGCGGCTGGATCAACACCAGCGCCGGCAGCATCATTGACCTCGCGGAGATGAAACTGCTCAACACCGTCCTGTTCGACAACATTGATTCCGGGGCGGCGACTCCCTGGGCGGTGGCGTGGACGCGCGATGGCCGGCAACTGCTCGTCACACACGCCGGCACACACGAGTTGAGCGTGGTGGATTTTCCGGCGCTGCTCGAGAAGCTCGGCAAAATGCCCGCCGTGGTTGATCCCGGCAAACCTGTGGACTACACCGCCGCGTCGCGCACGGCGGCGGATGTGCCTAACGACTTGTCGTTCCTCGTCGGCGTGCGCCAGCGCCTCAAGCTGCCCGGCAAAGGTCCGCGCTCGGTCACCGTCGCCGGCGGCCACGCGTGGGTGGCGAATTATTTTTCCGACACGCTCAACGAAGTGGACCTCACCGCCGACCCGATGCGAGTTGAATCATTTCCGCTCGGCGCCGCGCCCCAGATGACGACCGCCCGGCTTGGCGAATTCTACTTCAACGACGCCACGATTTGCTTTCAAGGCTGGCAGGCGTGTTCGAGCTGTCACTCGCACGATGCGCGCGTGGACGGAATGAACTGGGACAACCTCAACGACGGCATCGGTAATCCGAAAAGCGCTAAAAGTCTTTTGTTCGCCCACCAGACGCCGCCTTCGATGTGGCTCGGTGTGCGCTCCAATGCTTATGTCTCCGTGCGCGCCGGTATTCGCTTCAGCCTCTTCACCGTGCAACCGCCCGAAGTTGCAGATGCGATTGACGACTACCTCAAATCGCTCAAGCCCATGCCCAGCCCGCATCTGGTCAAGGGCAAGCTGTCGCCGGCCGCCGAGCGTGGGAAGAAGTTGTTCTTTGACGAGAAGGTTGCCTGTGCCGATTGCCACAAGGGCGCGTTCCTCACTGACATGAAGCTGCACGACGTCGGCACGGTCGGGAAGTTTGACCAACCCACGGATCGCTTCGACACACCGTCGCTCATCGAAGTGTGGCGCAGCGGACCGTATCTGCACGACGGCCGCGCCGCGACCATCCGGGACATTTTCACGACGTTCCAGCGCGAAGATAAACACGGTGTCACCTCGCATCTGACCCCCAAACAAATTGACGACCTCGTCGAATACGTGTTGTCGCTATGAAAACTCGTCCGCTCGGAAACTCCGGTCTGAATGCATCTGTGGTCGGCCTCGGCACTTGGGTGCTCGGTGGCGGCAGGGCTTGGGGCACGGACGCCAACGACGCCGAGTCCATTCGCACCATCCACGCGGCGCTTGATGCGGGCATCAATCTCATCGACACCGCGCCAGCCTACGGTTGGGGCCGCAGCGAAGAAGTGGTGGGCAAAGCGCTCAAGGGACGACGCGATGGGGTCATCCTCGCCACCAAGTGCGGGCTGTGGACCGATGACGACCGCGGTTCGTTCTTCACGGAGTTCGATGGTCGCATCATGCGCCGCAGCTTGCGACCGGACACAATTCAGATCGAAATCGAGCGCAGCCTGAAGCGACTCGGCGTGGATTGCATTGATCTTTACCAGACGCACTGGCCCTCCGTGCCGCCGGACTTCACACCCATCGCCGACACGATCGCCTGCCTGCTCAAACTGTGCGACGCCGGGAAGATTCGCGCCCTCGGCGTCTGCAATGTTTCCTCTGATGAACTCGAGGAGAACCTTCGCGCCAGCGCGAGCCGCGTGGTGAGCGACCAGTTCCGCTATTCGATGCTCCATCGCGACCCGGAGAAAGACATTCTTCCGCTTTGCGCGCAGCGGAACGTCGCCACCCTCACCTACATGTCGCTCGAACAGGGATTGCTCACGGGCAAGGTGGGCATGGATCGCGTGTTCGGCAAAGACGAGTTTCGCAGCAACGAGGCGTGGAATCCGTGGCTGGCATTGCCGAACCGCCGGCGTGTTCTCGACCTGCTCGACGGCTGGCGCGATCTCACGAAAAAATACTCCTGCACACTTGTCCATCTGGTCATCGCCTGGACCGCAGCGCAGCCGGGCGTGACGCACGTGTTGTGCGGCGCGCGCCGCGTGGAGCAGGCCCTGGAGAATGCCGCGGCTGGAAACTTGCGTCTCGCTCCGGACGACCTCGAACAAATGCGCTGCGACGTCGAAGCGCTCGGCGAACCGCTGCGCGAAAAAGCCGAACTCAGGACCTGATTATGAAAACATCACGACTCCAACTCACGGCGCTCGCCTTTTTGCTGGCGGGCTTCAGTACTTTTGCCGCCGCAACCTTGGGCGATGCGAACGCGTGGCAGCAGTTGCTCGAAAAAGAGTGGTTGCTCGAAGCGCAACTGCACACCGAGGGGCAGCAAGCCGCGACCCTCTCGACCCGCGACGACGCGGCGGGCGGCTGCGATGGTGTGACGAACGGCAAGTGGGGTTTCCACACGGCCGAGGACAACCATCCGTGGTGGCAGGTGGATCTCGGAAAAGTTTTTCCGTTGTCGCAAGTCCGCGTCTGGAATCGCGCGGAGAGCGAGGACATTGCCGCTCGCGCCGCGAACTTCCAGATCTTACTGTCCAACGACGGCGCGGAGTGGCACGAGGCTTATCGCCATAATGGCCGCGTGTTCTACGGCTACCGGATGCCGGACCGTTCGCCGCTGGTGGTGCGATTGACCGACACGGCGGCGCGCTTCGTTCGCATCCAGCTTCCGGCGCGGACGTTTCTCCATCTCGATGAAGTGGAAGTCATCGGCAAGTCCGGCGGCAATCTCGCGCTCCGCAAACCCGCCGACCAGAGCAGCCTCAGCCAGTGGTCCACAGCCCACGCGCGCAACGATCGCCCGGTGGATTGGGTGGCGGAAACGCGCCGGGTGCTGGCAAATTGCGAGCGGATGTTGAGCGGACCTGGCGTTCTCCCTCTCCTAGCGGGAGAGGGCCGGGGTGAGGGAGAGCCAAGGTCACTTCTCAAGAACTCACGCGCCTTAATGAAGCAACTCAGTCTCCTGAAACGAAGACTCTCCACGCTCCCCGCCAACGCTTCCGCTCAATCCCTCTACCTCGAATCCCGCGCGCAGCAACGCCAGTTCGCCCTCGCCAGTCCGCTGCTCGACTTCGACGCGCTGCTGTTTACCAAGCGCGTGCCCGGCAGTTACAGCCACATGTCCGATCAGAATTACGGCTGGTGGTCGCGGCCTGGCGGCGGCATTTACATTTTGCGCGGACTGAAAAACGGTCCAGCCACCACCTCGGCCCGTGGGATAGGCGCGAGCAACAACGATCCGGCGGCTGGCGATGTTATCCCACGGGCCGAGTGCCTGACTGACGCCGCGTTCAAAGAGCCGGGAAGTTTCATGCGCCCCGCGCTGTCGTTCGACGCGAAGAAAATTTTGTTCGCCTGGTGCAAACATTATCCGGAACTGGCGAAGGAGAAGGACAAGTTGAACAAGGCCAACGTGCCCGAGGACGCCTTCTACCACGTTTTTGAAATGAACGCCGATGGCTCCGGCGTGCGCCGGCTCACCCACGGCAAATACGACAACTTTGACGCGCGCTATCTGCCTGACGGCCGCATCGTCTTCCTCTCGACGCGGCGCGGGCAGTTCCTCCAGGTCGGCAAGGCCAGCGCCGCCGCCACGCTGGCGAAGAACGATCTGCCGGATTGCTACGTGCGCTGCGGCGGCGACGCCAGCCGGCCCGTGGCGGTTTACACGCTGCACACCATGAACGCCGACGGCGGCGACCTCACGCCGATTTCCCCTTTCGAGATGTTCGAGTGGGAGCCGAGCGTCGCGCGCGACGGCACGATCCTCTATTCGCGCTGGGATTACGTGGACCGCGACAACATGCCCTACATGAGCCTCTGGTCCATCAATCCCGACGGCATCAACGCCCGGCTCATTTATGGCAATTACACGAAAGCCCCGCACTGCACGTTCGAGCCGCGCGCGATTCCCGGTTCGGACAAAATCATCTTCACCGCTTCGGGCCACCACTCGCAGACGATGGGCAGTCTGGTGTTGCTCAACCCGGCGGTCGGCACCGAAGGCGAAGCGCCCATCACACGCCTGACGCCGGAGACGCCGTTCCCCGAAATCGAAGGCTGGCCGCGTGCGTTCTACGCGAATCCCTGGCCGCTCTCCGAACGCACGCATCTCGTCGCGTGGGGCGTGGAAGAGGAAATGCGCGAAGGCAAGGAGCGCCCGAAGAACGGCATGGGCCTTTATCTTTTCAACACTGACAGCGGACTTGAATTGCTCTACCGCGACCCGGAAATTTCCTCGATGTATCCCATCCCGCTAAAGCCGCAGCCGCGTCCGCCGGTGATCGCGAGCAACGTGAAATGGGACGGCCCGCAGGAAGGCCGCTTTCTCGTGGCCGATGTGACGCGCGGATTGAAGACCGTTCAGCGCGGCGACGTGAAGGCGCTACGCATCATCGCCATCCCGGCCAAGACGCAGCCGTGGATGAACCAGCCGGTGATGGGCCTCACTCACGACGATCCCGGCAAAGCGGTGCTCGGCACGGTGCCGGTGGAGGCGGACGGCTCGGCGTACTTCCGTGTGCCGTCGGGCGTGGCGTTTTTCTTCCAGGCGCTCGACGCGCGCGGCATGGCGGTGCAGACGATGCGCAGCGCCACCCACGTTCAGCCCGGACAAACCTTGAGTTGCACCGGCTGCCATGATCCGCGCAAAGACACACCGCCACCGTCCGCCTCGCCGCTCGCGTCCTTGCGCGAGCCGTCCAAGATTACCGTCGGGCCGGAAGGCTCTTGGACGATGCGCTTCGACAAACTCATCCAGCCCGTGCTCGATGCGCAATGTGTGAGTTGCCACAACCCGAAGAGCGACGACGTGGAAGCCGCAAAGTTTGATCTCACGCCGGAGCACGCCTACAAATCACTCACGCTGGCTGGCAAGCCGAGTTTGAACGACCTCGTCGTGTCCGCCTACCGGGACGGCGTTTCAACCGAAGGCCACAATCCCGCGATCCAAAGCGCGGTCCTGCGCAAGCTCGCCGATCCCGCCGGTCACGCCGGCGTAAAGCTCGACCGCGCCAACCTCGACCGGTTCGTCACGTGGATGGATACTTACGCCCAACGCACCGGCACGTTCAGTCCGGAACAGGAGCAGGAGTTGGAACACCTGCGCCGGGCCTGGGCGGAATTGCTGATCGAACCACCCGCGCGACTGACGGCAGCGAGCAAGCCGGATTAATGCGCGATTTGCAAAAGTGTGTGGCGGCAGCCGTCTAGCCAGGCAAAACTTGCGCGATTAGTTCCGGCGCGTTGGTAGAGTCGCAGCGTGAATCCGGTCGGCGGGCGCCCGCCCCCACGCAAGGCGGTACGACTGACACCACGATCGGTGGGTAGGCCGGATCAGAGCGCGAAAGATATTATGACCACACTTGAACCAAAAACTCCAACGCACGTGTGGCGCACCATCACAAACCCGGCACTTTGGTGCTTCCTGATGGCGACCTTGCCGGGTGTGGCAGAGTTAACTGCCGCTGATACGTCCAACTCTCCCCGACGTCTCAAGCGCTCCGAGAGCTTTCTCGGCATTCACTTCGATTTCCACGCCGGCCCGGATTGCACCGAAGTCGGGAAAAACACGACGCCAGAAATGGTCGCAGCGATTCTCGACAAAGTGAAGCCGGACTACCTTCAAATTGATTGCAAGGGGCACCCCGGATTTTCGAGCTACCCGACGAAGGTCGGCAACCCGGCGCCGGGTTTCGTCGGCGACCCGTTGCGCGTCTGGCGCAAGGTCACCGCGGAACGCGGGGTCGCGCTCTACATGCATTATTCCGGTGTGTGGGATTCGCGCGCCATTCAACTCCATCCGGACTGGGCGGTCATTAACGCGGATGGCAAAACGAATCCGAACGCCACGTCCGTCTTCGGCCCTTACGTGGATCGATTGCTCATTCCGCAGTTGCGTGAACTCGCCGGCGAGTATCACGTCGATGGCGCGTGGGTGGACGGTGAGTGTTGGGCCACGGTGCCGGATTACGGCGAGGCTTCGGTCAAGGCGTTCACCGCAGCCACCGGATTCACCGACGTGCCGCGCAGAAGGAGCGATCCACATTGGTTCGAGTGGATGGAGTTTCAGCGCGAAGCCTTCCGGAAATATCTCCGCCATTATCTCGCCGAGGTGAAGCGCACGAATCCGGATTTCGAAATCGCGAGCAACTGGGCTTTCAGCGAACACATGCCGGAGCCGGTCTCCGCGCCGGTCGCGTTCTTGTCCGGCGACTTCTCTCCAGAGAACAGCGTCAACTCCGCGCGTTTCTCCGCGCGTTGCTTCGCCAATCAGGGTAAACCGTGGGACCTCATGGCGTGGTCGTTCGCCAATGCAAAGAACGTGCCGCGCCATTTCAAGTCGGCGGTGCAACTGCAACGCGAAGCGGCGCTGGTGCTCGCGCAGGGCGGCGGTTTCCAGGCTTACTTCTCGCAGGGTCGCGATGGCTCTGTGGAACTGACCAAGATGGATGTGATGGCCGAGGTGGCAAAGTTCTGCCGCGAGCGACAGAAACTTTGTCACCGCGCCGTCGTCGTGCCGCAGATCGCCTTGCTCTACTCCCGTGCGTCGCACTACCGCCAGAGTCCGCAGCTCTTCACGCCAAACAGCCCAACGGTCCGATCGCTGCGCGGCGTGCTGCAAGGCTTGGTTGAATCGCGGCACTGCCTGCAAATAATAAGCGAGCATCACCTGCACGGCCACATGTCCGACTGGCCGCTCATCGTCCTGCCGGAATGTGAATACCTCGACGCCGACTTCCGCGACGAGCTTGTTGCTTACGTGAAACGCGGCGGCCGCCTGCTCGTGGTGGGACCGAAGGCCGCCGCGCAATTCGTGAAGGAACTCGACGTGGTTCCTGATGACCCCGAGCCAGTCAAGACTTCGATCCGTCTCGAACACGGAGCGAACAAAGCCGATCTGGCAACGCTGTGGCAAGGCGTGAAGCTGGGGCGCGGGGTCAGAACTTTCGGCGCGTTCCGATCCACGGATGAAACGAACAGCCCGGCCCGTCCGGCGGCCACGATTACGCGGCTGGGCCAGGGAAGCATCGCCGCCGTGTGGTTGAATGTCGGCGAACGTTGCGCCGATGGGAAGACGCCGGCGGCGCGGGATTTCCTCGACGCGATTGCAGGAGAGCTTTTTCCAAAGCCGATGGTCGAGGTGAGCGGTTCGCATAACGTGGACGTCTCGCTCGCGCGCAACCATGGCAAGCTGCAGGTTCACCTGGTCAACACTTCCGGTCCGCACGCCACACAGCCATTCGTGGATGAAATTGCGCCGGTGGGTCCGCTGCAAGTGACGCTGCGCGCCGGTTCACGCCCGAAGCGCATCACGGTCGAACCCGGTGGTCGGTCGCTAGAATTCAAGCATGCCAACGGCGAGACGCGCTTCACCGTGGCCGAGGTGCCAATTCACAACGTCGTGGTGGTGGAATAATTGAACCATCAGATCAACCAACTTCAGATGAACGCCGGCAGCATTCCCGGACGAGCGGTCGCGCTTCGGGTTCTTCTCGTCTATTCCAACCGCACCCGCATCCTCGAGCCGACGCCGCCGATCGGCCTGAGCTATGTCGCCACTGCGACCCGCGCTGCCGGACACGCCGTTCGGTTTGTGGATCTGATGGTCAGCCGGAATCCGGAAGCCGACCTGCGCCGGGCGCTGCGTGAGTTCAAACCGGACGTGGTCGGTATTTCCGTGCGCAACATCGACAACGTCGTGGCCCAGCGCGTGGCGTGGCATCTCGATGAACTCGACGCCATTCTAGCCACCGTCCGGGCAAACAGCCCCGCCCGCATTGTTCTCGGCGGCCCGGCGATCTCAATTCTCGGACCGGTCGCACTGGAAAGGCTCGACGCTGATTTCGCGATTGTGGGCGAAGGGGAGGAGGCGTTTCCCGAACTTCTCTCCGCTCTCGCGGGGCAGCGCGAATTCGAAGGCATCAGCGGGTTGTGCTATCGCGACGGCGCGCGCATCAAATCGATTCCGCCGGTGCATCAGGAGACCTTTGGAAGTTCCGGCATGGGTGACTGGGTCAAATGGCGCGCCTACGAACGGGGCGGCGGCACCTGGGCCATTCACACCAAACGCGGGTGCCCGCTGCAGTGTCTCTATTGCAACTATCCCGTGATGGAAGGCCACCGCCTCCGCCAGCGAGCCGCCGCCGACGTGGTGGATGAAATCGAGCACGTGCTCGCGACCATCGGACCGCGGACATTCGAGTTCACCGACTCGACGTTCAACGTTCCCGAAAGCCACGCGCGCGGGATCTGCGAGGAAGTCCTCCGCCGGAAACTGCGCGTAAACTTGTCCGCCGTGGGCATCAATCCGCTGACACTTTCCGAGGAACTGTTCACCCTCATGAAACGTGCCGGTTTCATCTCGCTAGTCATCACACCCGACAGCGCGAGCGCGGCGATGCTTGGCAACCTGCGCAAAGGCTTCACCGTCGAGCAGGTGCGGAACACGGCGCGCTGGGCGCGCGAATCCGGCATACGTTGCACCTGGTTTTTTCTGTTTGGCGGCCCCGGAGAAACCAACGCGACGGCCGAGGAAACCGTGTCGTTCGTAGAGGAGCATTTGAATTGGAAGCGATTCCTGACGGTGATGATGACCGGCGTGCGCATTCTGCCGGGCACCGATCTGGCCCGGCACGCCGTGGCCACGGGCTACATTGCGGCGGACCGTGATCTTTGCGAGCCCATGTTTTATTTTTCCCCGGCACTGGACGAAGCGTGGTTGCTGGGGCGGATCAACCGCGCCAGCGGACGCTGTCCGACCATCGTGCATGGCGCGGAGGAAAACGGCTCGACCGCCGAGCGCTGGTTCAATCAGGCGCTTTACTGGCTCGGCGCAGCGCCGCCTTACTACCGTTTCCTGCCGATGTTCCTGCGTCTGCCCCCACTGCCCACGCTGCGTGCGCGCAACACTGACGTCGGGCTTACCGCCAGCGAACACCGGCGCTGAAGGCCGTGGCTACGCCGTGCGATGTGGGCAACTGATGCCAAACTCACTCGGCCCAATCCGCACAGAGCAATTCGGCCTGTTGCAAGACGGTTTGCGTGGCCTTCTCCTGCTTGTCGGGCGGATAGCCGTATTTGCGGAGGATGCGTTTAACCATGACGCGGAGCTTGGCGCGGACAGATTCTTTGGCGGTCCAATCAATGGTTACGTTCTCGCGAATGGTTTTCAGCAGTTCGCGGGCGATGAAGCGGAGGTTTTCGTCGCCCAATACTTTCACGGCGCTGTCGTTCACTTCGAGCGCGTCGTAAAAGGCGACTTCGTCATCGCTCAGGCCCAGACCTGCGCCACGCTGGGCGGCTTCGCGCATTTGCTTCGCCAACGCAATCAACTCTTCGATGACAGCAGCGGTTTCGATGGCCCGGTTCTGGTATTTGCGGATGGAAGCTTCGAGCATTTCGGAGAACGAGCGCGACTGGATGAGAAACTTGCGCGAGCGTATCTTGATTTCGTTGTTGAGCAGCTTTCGCAGCGTTTCGACTGCGAGGTTCTTGTGCGGCAAATTCCGAACTTCCGCAAGGAACTCGTCAGACAAGATTGAGATATCCGGTCTCTTGAGGCCGGCGGCTGCGAAGATGTCCATCACTTCATCGGATGCGACCGCACGCGAAATGATTTGCCGGATGGCGAAATTCATCTCGTCGTCTGACTTCCTCTTTTCACCATCACCTTTTGCCAGCACCGTGCGCACGGCCTGAAAGAATCCTACGTCGTCACGAATCTCGATGGCCTTCTCGTGCGGCACGGCGAGTGCGAAGGCTTTGGACAAATCCGTGACTGCTTGCATGAATTTTTGCTTGTGTTCTTCCGGCTTCGTTTCCTCTGCGGCTTTCGCGAGCAAATGCTCCTGCGCGGCGGGCAGCAGGCTTAACTTCTGCGCAGGCGTTCCAGTCTTCCACGCCGACCAATTGAAACCGTGGAAGAAATCGCAACATCGCTCGTAGTGCATCCGCATCGCCACCACGGCTTCTTCCTGGTCAATCGCGGTCTCGCCCGTGCCGCCGCTCTCCGTGTAAACCGCCAGCGCTTCTTTCAACTCTTGAGCGAGACCGAGATAATCCACGACCAACCCGCCCGGCTTGTCCTTAAACACGCGGTTTACGCGCGCGATGGCTTGCATGAGGCCGTGACTGCGCATGGGCTTGTCCGCGTACATGGTGTGCAGGCTGGGCGCATCGAAGCCCGTCAGCCACATGTCGCGCACGAGCACGATCTTCAACGGGTCTTGCGGATTCTTGAATCGCTTGGCCAGCGCCTCGCGCCGGGGTTTGTTGCGAATGTGATCCTGCCACGCCAGCGGATCTGACGCCGATCCGGTCATCACAATCTTGATCACGCCTTTGTCGTCGTCCTTGTGATTCCAGTCGGGGCGCAATTTGCGGATGGCCTCGTAGAGTTCGTGGCAAATGCGCCGGCTCATGCAGACGATCATCGCCTTGCCGTCCATCACCTCCAGGCGCGCGTCCCAATGCTTCACGAAATCCTCGGCGACGAGGCCGAGCCGTTTCTCCGCCCCGACTACCGCCTCCAGCGCCGCCCACTTCGTCTTGAGCTTTTCCTTGTGGTCGAGTTCTTCGCCTTCGGTGGCTTCCTCGAAGTTCGGGTCAATCTTCGGACGTTCTTCCGGCTTCAACTCCAGCTTCGCCAGACGGCCCTCGTAATAAATCGGCACGGTGGCCCTGTCTTCCACCGCGCGCTGAATGTCGTAAATGGAAATGTAGTCGCCGAAGACCGACCGCGTGTTGGCGTCGCTCTTCTCGATGGGCGTGCCGGTGAAGCCGATGAACGAGGCGTTCGGCAGCGCATCGCGCATGTGCCGCGCGAAGCCGTCGATGAAATCGTATTGGCTGCGGTGCGCTTCGTCGGCAATGACGACGATGTTGCGCCGGTCGGAAAGCAGCGGATGGCGACCGCCTTTCTCGTCGGGAAAAAACTTGTGAATGGTGGTGAAGATCACGCCGCCGCTCGCCACCTTGAGCAACTCGCGCAAATGGTCCCGGCTGGTTGCCTGTTGCGGTTTCTGGCGCAGCAATTCGTGGCAGCGCGAAAAAGTTCCGAAAAGCTGGTCGTCCAGATCGTTGCGGTCGGTCAGCACAACCAGCGTAGGATTCTCCATCACCGGTTCCAGCACGAGCTTGCCGGAATAGAAAACCATCGTGAGCGTCTTACCCGATCCCTGCGTGTGCCAGACCACGCCCACGCGCTTGTCACCGGTTTCGCCGCCAGGCTGCGGCTTCGCGAAATAACCCCCATCGGGCTCTTTCAAAACCAATTCGCCGACACCCGCAGCCCGAATGGTTTCTTCCACCGCCGTTCTGACCGCGTGGAATTGATGATAGCCCGCCAGCTTCTTGATGACATCTTTGCCATCATCCTCGAACACGATGAAATGCCGGACGAGATCGAGAAACCGGCGCTTGTCGAACACGCCGCGCAACAACACTTCCAGTTGCGGCATCGAAGCGGGAGCGACCGTCTCGCCCTCAATCGTGCGCCACGGCATGAACCGTTCTTTGTCCGCGCTGATTGTGCCGATGCGGGCTTCGATTCCATCCGAAATAATCAGCACGGCGTTGTGAATGAAGAGCGAGGGAATCTGCTGCTTGTAAGTCTGAAGTTGATTGAAGGCCGCCCAGATGTCCGCTTGCTCATCCGCTGCGTTCTTCAATTCAACGACACCGAGCGGCAGGCCGTTGACGAAAACCACGGTATCAGGTCGGCGGTTGTGCTGACCTTCAATGATCGTGTACTGATTCACCGCCAGCCAGTCGTTCGCCGCCGGGTCGTGCAAATCAATCAGCCGGACAATCTCTGCGCCGATGCTGTCATCTTTGCGCCGGCACTCGACTGTGATGCCATCCACCAGCATCCTATGAAACGCGCGGTTGTTGGCGATGAGCGATGGATGTTGCGGCACTGTGACTTTGCGGAACGCCTCTTCCAGTGCATCCGTTGGCAGCGTGGGATTCAGTTTGCGCAGCGCCGCCCGCAACCGTTCCGCCAGCACCGTCTCACCGAAGCCCGCTCGTTCTGCCGCCAGTTCACCCGGCGCAATCTCCGGCCCGTGCAACACCGAATACTCAAGCTCGCCGAGCCACGCCAAAGCAGCGTCTTCGACAACGGACTCGGTAAAGCGGGAACTCATCAGGTCTTCGATTTGTCCCGCAATACCATTTCGGTCGCATCCTGACTGCCGATTTCTTCCGCGACGTGCTCCGCGAAGTGCTCGAGTTCATTCTCGCGGACGAGTTGCTTATGCCCCGGAATCTTGCCCAAGAGATGGATCGCGTTCTCAAACGCCTTCCTGGTTTCATCCTGGCGCGGCTCGCCCAGCAGGAAGTGAATCTTGAATTTCTCGCGCGAGTCATGCAGCGCCACTCCGCGGCCAAGCCATTTGTTCGCCTTCTCACGGATGCTGCCCGGATCAACCAGATCAAATGAGACCGGCTCGTACAGATGCCAGATGTCATTCTTCCACGCGAAGCGGAAGTCGTATTGATAATCTTTCGTTTCAATAGTCTTTTCCGCCAACTTTTCTGCCGTCTTGCCAAGCCTTGCTTTGAACGGTTTCGCAATTTCCTCGTCGCTCCGGCTCACCTGTTCCGCTCCCGCGACGTATCGTTCCACCAACCGCTTGAACAATTCGTCCATTGCCTTCGCCGCATCTTCTGTGAAACCGCCGCCCTGTTCAGACCATTGCAGCGAACTGTCGTCCGGTGGCAGCACTTGACGGACAATTTCCTTGAGCGCAGTCACTGGTGGAACATTCAAGCCATCGCGAATCTCCCCGCCAAGTTGTTCAAACCGATTCGCCATGTAACGCATCAAGGCGCGAAAATGCAGATGATCAATCTTCAGAAAAATTGCATTCAGCCGTTCGTACGAGGTCGCGAAGCGCGCTTCGAGAAACCGTTGCTCGGGTGCGTAGAGCACGACCCCGATGTTGGCAAACTCGCCGGTCGCCACGTCATGGACGTAGCGAAGTATGATGGTGCTGTAGTTCGTTTTCATCGTAGTAAGTGTTTAATAAACTGTATCAAAGATTCCCTCTGTTCGCGAGCCTCGCGCAGATATTCCATAATCCGGTCGCAAAAGTCGCTTTGGTTCCGCCACGCCGCCGGAATGGAGTCTGCATAAGTTTGAATCTGTTCGTCAGTCATTGCGCCAAGTGCTTCTTTGAACGGCCCGAGATCCAGCCGCCCGCCGCGCAGACTCCGATAGAAAATGTGATGGTCAAGAAACCCAAAGGCTTTGCCGTGATTCGCCACTGCCCACGGCTTCGGCGCTCCGCCAATAATCGGCACGGCCAAAAACCGAAAAGCCAATTCGTGGTCGTAAATGCCAAGGCGATCCGAACGCGCCCAAAGGTTGGGATTCACTGCCCGGCGATCCGCGTTCTGAATCAAAGTGTCAAAGACAAATACGTCCGCGGCTTGATCCCGTTGCGCGCCGTAAGGTTCACGTCCGGGCGGCCAAGTTGTAAATCCCGCACCAAGATGAACTGAACCAAAATTTAAGCCGGCACTGCCTTTTACCATCACCGCCAATTCTTTTTCAGCAATAATCATCTCGAACCCAACCGGCACATCCACCACGGCGGCTTGCGGGACATGTAATCCAAGATCATCGGCCAATTGAGCGGTGACCAACTCGGCGACCTGCGCTTTCTCATCCATCTCCCGTCCGCGAAACTTTACCACTACTTCAAACGTGTCACCGCCGGCGTTCTCGCAACCGAGCAACAGCGGGCGATTCCGGCCCGTGGACATCGGCTTGATGAACTGGGTGGCTGTGAGTTGGAGGACTTCCATAATCAAGTCACAGCCTTCACGAGTTTGGCGGCGGCGGGCACATCCACGGAGGCATCCCCCATCATCATCTTGTAGTGGGCAAGGTGACCCGACTTCTCGAAAATTGCCCGGAACACGTTGAGGTAGGTCTCGATCATTGAGGCATCAATCGAAACGTATAAATCGTCGAGGGCGTCGTGCGACCCGGCGTTGACCCACGAGAAAAGCGACTTGCAGATCTGCTTCTCCTTGCCCTCAAACATTGCACAAATCTTTTCGGGATCAACGCCTCCCAAAATCTTGAAGTAGTTCTCCAAGATTCGTCGCATGGTGTTCTGAATCGTCAGATTTGAGTGATCTGGCTTTCGAACCTCAGCCCACAGCAATTCGTAGGAAGTCTTGATGGGATTAGAGTTGTGCTTCTCCAGCTTTGATACTAACCCTGACTTGCGGACGACCCAGAACGTTTCTTCGTTCATGGCCTCATTAACACGCTTCGGGTTGAACGTGACCTCCTTGTGGAAATACACGTTGTGCGTGAGGACGAATATTTGCTTGATGTGCCCCGTTCCAGCCCGGACCTCATCGAACAGGCCTTTGATGAGGCTGCCGACTATAAACAGAATGTCGCTATCGAGGCTGGAGACAGGATCATCAAACACGACCACGCGGTCGATTGTCATTCCACTCTCCGAGTCGCTTCCCTTCAACAGGTGATAGAAGTAGAGGAAGGCAACGAATGACTGCTCGCCTTCGCTCAAGGTTTCCTTTGCGTCGGTTCCGTCCGGCCTGACCAGTTTGTAACACGTTCCGTTATCCGCCTTCGCAAGTGAAAAGCTTCGGAAGCCGAAAGATGACAAGAGAGCGTTAATTCCATCAATCGTTGGTTGAATGCTGGTTGTCTGTTTCTCCAGCGCCTGGATTTCGCTAGTCTTCGCTAACTTATCCGTCGTCGCGGACGCAACCTGTGCCGTCATTGCGGTTATGGCTTTGTTCAAGCCATCTCGTTTCGTCTCGTAGGCCGCCAGGTCTGCCTTGAGTTCCACTTCCAAGAGATATTTCCACACTTGCACCGTTAAATCCCGTCGTTCTTGCGCAAGATTCGCGACGATCTTGTTGTGACCGGCAATCAAAATATTCGCAGCGTCGATGAGTGCTTTTATCCGAGAGGCCACGTTGGCAATGGACTCCATCTCGATGATTTGGCTCGGCTCCTTCTTCTTCGTGGCAAGCCGCTGAGTGTTGACGGTGATTTTTGAGTCCAGCAGGGCCTTTTCCGCCTTTAGCTTTTCAATGTCGAGGAATTTGGACTGGGCGGTTATAATTGCCGCGATCTGTTGCTGAAGCCGCTCGGAATCGATCTTGTAGTTGGTGTCGAGCTCGCTGATCGCTTTGCTGTCCTTTTCAAACGCTTCGTCGAAATAATCATTCAGGCTCTTCGCGAATGCAACTGTCGTGCTCTGTTGGCAAAACGGGCACATCTTATCGTTCACGTCATAAAAGGTGAGGCCTTCTTTGACCCAATCGCTGTTGCCCAATTTCTTGATCATCGCCGCGATGTCCACATCCTCCTTGCCAATTACACGTTTCTTGAGAATTGGTTTGGCTTCATGGGCAACAACATCTGTCGTCTCAACGGCCGGGACGGATTTCTCAACCGTCGGAGTTGGGCCAAAAATTGTTTCTGCTCTCGTTTCAAGATTCGCCAAAGATTCCAGCGTAGCCGAATTGGAAGCCCGCTCTTGGAGGACTTTGCCCTTAAACCTGTCCGCGTTGTTTCGGAGTCCTTCGAAAGCGCCAGAGAGTTTTGCATCATGTTTCTGCTTTTGCGCCCAGCACTTGTCTTTAAACTCTGCATCGAGAGTCGCCAACTCACCCTTCTTGCCGCCAGACCCATCTTCGCCGTGCAAGCCAAGATTCAACGTTTCGATTTTATTTGCCAGCTTGTCGAGTTCGCCCTTTGCCACTGCAATCTTGTTGAGTGTATCGATGTTCTTTTCTCCGAGCGTGAAGATGCCTTTGATCTCGGCGGATTGATTGAAGTTCCTTGTAATGAAGTCGCGATTATAAACCAGCGCCTGCAACTTCGTCCCACCTTTCCAAGTTACACTGCAAGTTGGAAAGTTTCCCTCGTCAGCAATTACTCTGGTAATCGTCGTCTTGCCGGTGCCATTGGAGCCGAAGAGGAAATTGAAATTTGACAAACCACTTAGAATTTCCGGGGTGCTGTCAAAAGTCGCGATGCATGCGATTTGGATTGAATCTATCATACCGTGGCGTCCACAAGTTTGGCGGCGGCGGGCACGCGCAATTCGCCCGACAGCAGCTTCGGCAGCAGCGCGTCGCGCATCGCGGCGAGGGTGCGGGATTCAAGACGATTGTGTTCGGCTCTTTCGTAAAGCGGAGCGCAGGCCCGGTGAAACTGTTTAACTTTCTCCGGTTTGTCTGGCCACGGCAATTCCCACTTACCGATGATTTCAGGGCGGACGGCGGGATACGCGCCACCGTCGGCCTGATGCCCCAGATGCTGGGAAACTTCAGGATGCGTCAGCGCAGCGTGAATGAGACTCCACGGGGCTTTCGTCGGCGTCACGACGGCAAAACCGGTGGACGCGATGAGATTTGGTGAAGGGTTCAGGCAGAGAAAGTACGAACCGCGCTCAGGGCGAACGGTGGAGAGCACGGTGTCGCCGTGCCGCAGTCTGCGGCGAGCACGGCTCGGTTCTTCGCCACGCTGGAAGACTTGGATGCTCCCGATATTGCCGCGCGACACTTCGGAAATCTCGACGTATTCGATTCGGTCAAGCTCGTCGCCTTTGTTGAGCGTCCACGAATTGATGTCGCACAACTCTGAAATCGTCGCGTAGCGCCAGCCTTTAGGGAGGCCGGCTTGGGTGGCGTCCACGAACCAGTTCTGGAAGAGCGCCCGGGCCATCGCCTCCAACGTCTCGTTCATCCGCCGGTTCAACTCAATCTTGTCGTCCAGCGCGCCCAACACCGACGCGATGGCGCGCTGCTCGGAGAGCGGAGGAAGAAACAGCGGCGTGGTTCGAAGATGACCAAGATTCGTGTGTGGAACGCCTGTTTGAATGGCGTTGCGACGAATGTAGTCTTGCTGTTCTTCACTGGTAAAAAAATAGAAAAGAAATTTTGCGTCAGCCTTTGCAGAATCAACTGTGAGCTTCATCTGACTCTGCGAGATGACATAGCGGTCAAACGGCGCTGGGGGAACAATGGCCACTTGCCCGAGAGTTCCGCGTTGAGTGAAAATCAAATCGCCGGGCTTTGCGATATTCGCCGAGAGGTTTTCGGACTTATCGTTAGAAACAAAAACAAACTCCCCGCTGACCCATCTTCCAAAGCCCATGTTTTGCCCGCGAATAACTGGCACACCAGAAGGAGTGTAGTCACGAGAAACCAAATTAGAACCAAACGGTCCGCCAACCAGCGCGTTCTTCGATGGTGCGGCAATGTCGGCAATAGCTATTTTCCGCCACTCGCTCACGCCTTGCCTCCTTGCCCGAACCGGGTGGGGTGGTGGGTGGGCCGTGGCGGAAGCGCCGGCGACCGATGGGACGGAGGGAACGGATGAGTGGCTGGCAATGGGAATGAAGCAGCGTCAGCCATCATGCGGGCCTCCACGGTGGTTGTTTGGCGCGGGCGGCCAGCCGGGCGCGGGTCATGCGTTCGCGCAGGCCGCCTTCTTTCAGGAAATCCTGCTCCAGTCGGCGGAGTTGCTGGTCGAGCAGGTAGTTGGCCTGGTGAATCAGGCAGATGAGGATGTTGGCCACCACTTCTGCCGGGCGGGTTTCGATGAACTCACGAAAGTCTTCGTAGGAGAGGTTGTCTTTCTTGCCGAGCTTGCGCACGTAGAGGGCTTCTTTGGAGTTTTTATCCCAGAGCGCGTGCCTGTGCTGGCGCAGGTAATCCTGATAGTCGCCCAGCAATTCCTCCAGGCTGGCGCGGGCCACGTTCGTGAGCTTGATCTCGGCTTCCTTGGACGTGCCGGAGATGCGGCTGCCTTCGGCGATGTTCTTGTTGCCGCTGCGCGCGGCCTGCACCATCTGGTCGTGGGTGCGGGAGCGCTTGTCTATGAAGCGGTCGCAGAAACGCGCGGTGGCGTCGTAAATGATCTGGCTTTTGGGGTAGGAAAAGAGTTTCTCGTAGCCGCCATGCGGGGGGATGAAACCCTCTGAATGGGACGGAGGAAACGGAGGCGACGGATGGCTGGCATCGGTCGCCTTCGTTTTATCAGTCGCATTTCGCTTGCGCTCAGGCATGGCTCAGAGCTTTCAGGTTTGCCCGAATCGCCTTCTCCAGCTTCGCCGATTCACTGAATTGCTCCTCAAGCGTCGCGGTGAAGCGTTTCATCTTTTGCGCGAACGGTTCTCCGTCGTCCTCGATATCGGCTGCGCCCACGTAACGGCCGGGGGTGAGCACGTGACCGTGCGCACGAATGTCGTCGAGCGTGGCGGATTTGCAGAAGCCGGCGATGTCTTCGTATTTCTCAGCGCTTTTGTCGCCCCGCCATGTGTGATACGTGCCGGCGATTTTCGCAATGTCTTCCGAGGTCAGGTCGCGTTGAACGCGGTCAATCATCCGGCCGAGTTTGCGGGCGTCCAGGAAAAGGGTTTGGCCGCGCCGGTCGCGATGAGACTTATGCGACCGATGGGTCTTATCTCTGGTGAGAAACCAGAGACAGACGGGGATTTGCGTTGAATAAAAAAGCTGGCCGGGGAGCGCGACCATGCAGTCCACGAGGTCGGCTTCGATGATGGCTTTGCGAATCTCGCCTTCACCGGATTGGTTGGAGGACATGCTGCCGTTGGCGAGGACGAATCCAGCCATTCCCGTGGGCGCGAGGTGATAGATGAAGTGTTGCACCCAGGCGTAGTTGGCGTTGCCGGCAGACGGCAGGCCGAATTTCCAGCGGGCGTCTTCCTTCAACCGGTCGCCGCCCCAATCACTCATGTTGAAGGGCGGGTTGGCCAGGATGTAGTCGGCCTTGAGGTCTTTGTGCAGATCGCGATGAAAGCTGTCGGCGGGTTCGAGGCCGAGATTGCCTTCGATGCTGCGAATGGCGAGGTTCATTCGCGCGAGCCGCCAGGTGGTGGGATTGCTTTCCTGCCCGAAGATGCTGATGTCGCCCTTGGCTTTGCCGCCGTTCCCGTTGCCGTTCGCGTGGGCTTTCACGAATTCGACCGATTGCACAAACATGCCGCCCGAACCGCAGCACGGGTCGAAGACGCGGCCTTTGTATGGCGCGAGCATTTCGACGAGGAGCTGGACGACGCAGCGGGGCGTGTAGAATTGCCCGCCTTTCTTGCCTTCGGCGCTGGCGAATTCGCTGAGAAAATATTCATAGACGCGCCCGATGATGTCCTTGGAACGGCTCTCCTTGTCACCAAGCCCGATGGTGGAGACGAGGTCCATGACGCCGCCGAGGCTTTGCTTGTCGAGATGCGGGCGGGCGTATTCCTTGGGCAGGACGCCTTTGAGCGAGGGGTTGTCGCGCCCGATGGCGATCATGGCGCTGTCGAGCAGCTTGCCGATGACGGGGTCTTTGGCTCGGCCTTGCAGGTAGGACCAGCGGGCTTCGGGCGGTACCCAGAAGATGTTGTCGGCGGTGTATTCGTCGCGGTCTTCGGGGTCAGCACCCTTTTCCTTTTGCAACTCGACGTGCTTTTCCGCGAAGGCGTCGGAGATGTATTTCAGGAAGATCAGGCCGAGGACAACGTGTTTATATTCGGCGGCGTCGAGGTTGCCGCGAAGTTTGTCGGCGGTGGCCCAGAGTGTGGCTTCAAAGCCGAGAGCGGAGTTATTCCTGTTGGAGTTCCCGGGTTTCGTCGCTCGTACCATGCCGCGAGACTAACGAAGCGGGAAAAATGTTAGAAGCAGTAATTGCAGAAACGAAGCACGCCACCCGAGGTGTTCACTTCAAGCGATAGCGACCGGATTTCAGCGTCCCCTCACGCTTGACCAAGCCAGCTTTCAGCAACGGCCGCAACAGGTCCATGGCGCCTTGTTTGGAAACCGCCAGCGCACCCCAAAGTTCGCTCGGACTCAGGCTGCCTCGTTCGCGCAATAGTTGGAGCAGTTGCTCCTGCCGCGGGCGGAGCACCAGTTTCTTGCCGCGCGACCGCGCCGAAAGTTGCTGCACCCGTTTCCACACCCGCTCCAACGTCGCCTGCAATCCCTCCGCTGTGTATTCCAACCAGGACGTCAAATCTTCTCCCGTCGTATGCACGGCCTGAAGCGCCGCGTAATAGCGCGGCCGGTCCTCCCAGTAAAATTCATCCACCGAGAAAACGTGGTGTGAATCAAATCCGCGCCGGTACAGCTCCCACAACGCGAGCGCGCGACCCGTGCGGCCGTTCCCGTCGGCGAAGGGATGAATGGCCTCAAACTGATAGTGCAAAATCGCCGAACTCAATACCGGCGACAGCGCGCGGGACTCCTTGTTCCACCATTCCAGCAATTCAAACATCAATCCGGAAACATCCTTCGGCGGCGGCGGAACATGCGCGCCAACCCGCACGCGCATCGTGCGATACCGTCCGGCTTCCCCCTGATCCATGACCGCTCCGGCCATGATTTGGTGCAGCTTGAAAATGTCCTCGTGCCGGATCGATTTGCGCGTGGCCTGCTTTTCGATGTGACGCAGCGCCGCGAAATAATTGACGACCTCACGGCGGGCGCGGGCGTTTACGGCCACCAGTTCCCGGCCTTCTTCCACGGCCCGCACCTGTTCCAGCGTCAGCGGATTGCCTTCAATGGCCGTGGACGAGTGGGCGTTGCGCGTGCGGGCATCCTTCTGCAAAGCGGGAATCCACGGCACTTGCACTGCCGCGCTCAGAATCCGCTCCCGCACCGCCGTGATGGCTTCCACCCGGGCCAGCAAAGCCGGGGTGATGGTGAATTGCGGCTGATAACTCATGGGCCAAGGATAATCCGTCAGTCAAGTGTCGGTCAAGTTATGGGTCAAGTGCTGGGGAGTGCGCAGCTCGCCCGACAGCATCTTCGGCAGCAGCGCATCGTGCAGCGTGGGGAGACTCACGAACCGAAAAAATATTTGAAGCAGTAATTGCCGGCACGAAGTACGCCACTCGCGGCTATGGCCTTGAAAAGCCCGGCGTCTGTGAATCTTCTACACGTCGGCCACCGTCCATCCGGCCCGGTAGGTTCGCCGCAGGAAATGTTGGGCGTCAGAGTGGTTCAGGAAATTCATGCGCTCGGCGTCCCATTCGAGTTTCTGGCCCGGCACGCGAATTGCCACGGTGCCGAGCAGAATGGCTTCGGTCATCGGGCCGGATTGTGCAAAATGGGATTCGGTCTTTTCGCCGCCGAGACAGGCTTCGGCGAAATGGTGGTAATGGTTTCGGTCTTTCAGTTTTGGACGCGGGTAATCCTTGAACTTGTCCTCCGGCAATAGTTGCGGCCCGCGACCGAGCGTGTTGAGCAGCGCGCCCTCGGTGCCGATGAGCATGGCCGACTCCGGCGGATAATCCTCCACCGAGTAGAGCGCCCGCACTTCCTTGGGCGGATAAAACTCGCCGTCGAACCATTCGAGCGTCCATTCCTTCGACTCGGTCAGTTCGTTGCCGGGAAAAATCCACGTGATGTGGTCGCCCTGCGGCCAGGTGTCGGCGCGGCGCTCGGGCGAGTTCTGCCACGATTGCTGCACTTCGGCGGTGACGGACTTGGGCGGTTTCATGGCCAGACCTTTCCACACCGCGTCGAAGATATGGCAGCCGATGTCGCCGGACCAGCCGGTGCCGAAGTCCTGCCACGCGCGCCATTTCGTTTGATGATAAATCTCCGGCGCGTAGGGACGCATCGGAGCGGTGCCAATCCACAGGTCCCAGTTCAGCGACGCGGGCGGTGGCTGGCCTTGCGCCGGACGGGGGCCTTTGAGTCGATAATTCTCAATGGCACCGGGGCGGTTTGAACAGAGGTAGGCGTGTTTGATTTTGCCGATGGCGCCGGTTTTGAGCATGTGCACCGTGGTGCGGTCGCCGACGCTGGAGGCCACTTGTGTGCCAAGCTGGGTCACCACTTTCTTCCGCACGGCGGCTTCGGTGAGCGCGCGCACTTCGGCCACGTCGTGGCACAGCGGTTTCTGGCAATAGACGTGTTTGCCTCGCTGAATCGCCGTCATGGCGATGGCGAAATGGCTATGGTCGGGCACCGCCACGTTCACTGAATCGATCTTGTCGCCCTCCTTTTCGAGCAGCTCGCGCCAGTCAGAGTAGAGCCGCGCGCCGGGAACTTTCTCGGCGGCATGCTTGAGGTTGTTCGCGTCCACGTCGCAAAGGGCGACGATTTGCACGCGCGGATGTTGCAGGAAATTTTGCAGGTCGCCGAAACCCATCCCTCCAACGCCAATGCAGGCGTGGTTGAGCTTGCTGTTCGGCGATGCGGCACGGCCAAGCGAAGGCAGGATGAGTGGAGCCGCGAAGCTGGCCGCTGCGGTGCTTTTCAGAAACTGCCGGCGGGAAATAGAAGGAGATAGAGTTTTCATAAGAGATGACTTGGGAATGGCGCTACGACTTGGCCGCGGCGGCCGGTTTCGGTTGCAGGTCAAAGCGCGTCTGGCCGGGGACGGGGACCGGATAGGAATTGTCAGAGGCCAGGTTGGTCGGCGCGTCCATGCCGTCGTGGCAATCTTCCGGCCGCGGCGCATAGCAGAAGTTCGATTGGTTGACCTGCTCCCAGGAGACCTCCTGGCCGGTGTAACAGGAGAGCTGGCCCATCACCGTGATCATTGTGCTGCGCGCCATGTACTCGCCGTTGTTCAGTGGAGTGCCTGAGCGGATGGCCGCGAAGAGGCGGTTGTGCTCGACCTGATACGGGTCGCACTGGCCCTGCCAGCGCCAGTTGGTTGCGCCCGTGATGCGACAAGCCTTGAGGGACGCCTGGCCCTTGCTTCCGAAGATGAGGCTGGAATCCTCGTCGTAACAACCGGTCGTCGTCCGGCAGAGCGCGTAAACGCGCGGGCCGTTCTCGAACTCGTACACCACCGAGTGATGATCGAACACGTCGCCGTAATTCGGGCCGATCATCGAGCTGCGCCCGCCCAGGCCGTGGCATTTCACCGGCACTTTGTTGCCGAGCACCCAACTGGTGCGATCCAGGTTGTGAACGAGCGATTGCACCACGTCATCGCCGGAAAGCCAGCGGAAACGATACTGGCAGCTCAACTGCCATTGCAACTCCGTCAGGCCGGGTTTGCGCTCGCCCACACCGTAGGGCGCGCGCAGAAAATTTTCCTCCATGGAAATAATTTCGCCGATGGCGCCGTCCTGGATGCGCTTCACCGTCTCCGCGTAGCCGGCGTGATAACGGCTGTGCAAGCCGGACACGATGGAGAGCTTCATTTCGCGCGCGAGGTCGCAGGCCTGTTGCATGAGGCGGACGCCTCCGGGGTCGATGCCGTGCGGCTTTTCGACGAAGACGTGTTTGCCCGCGCGAATCGCCGCCATCGCGTGCAGGGGATGAAACTTCGCGGCGTTGGCAATCAGGACAACGTCGGAGCTTTCAATGACGCGTTTGTATCCGTCGAGACCAGTGAAGCAATGGTCGTCGTCCACCGTGACCTGCGCGCCCTTCTCCTTCATGATTGCTGTGCGCTTGGCCTGGATGCGATCCAGGAAGATGTCGCACATGGCGACCAAACGCGCGCCGGGGTCGGCGGTGAGCGCCTGCGCGGCAGCACCGGCATTACGCCCGCCGCAGCCAATCATGCCCACCTTGATGATGTCGCTGCCGGCGGCGTGGGCATACCGGCTCAGGTCGAGCGTACCCAGCGCGGCGGCGGCGACGGTGGATGACTTGAGAAACGCGCGGCGAGTGACGGCTTGGTTGGAGAAGGGAATGGTTTTCATAGGCGGGGTGGAGTTAAAGCACTTTGGTCTGGCCCGGCATGGCGATGGGATATTTCCCGCCAGCGTCCGGACTGACGGGCGCGGCGTGGTCGAGGGAACTGATCTGATCGAGACCGGGCGCGAGTTTAGTGTCAGAATTAAAAGCGTCCTTCCACCTGATCAACTTGCCGGACTCGACGGCCATGCGGCCCATGATGGCGGTGAAACAGGATTTGGCGGAGCGTTCGACTTCGTTGTAAGGCCGGTCATTGCGGATGGCGTCGAACAGCAGGTCGTGTTCGTTCTGGTAATGGTCACACCGCGGACCTTGGTAATCCCAAGCGACGTTCTCCGAGGATTGCTTGTGGCCTTTGAACAGGCGCGGCTTGTGGATGCCTTCGCCGAGGACGCCGCTGCCTTTCGATCCTTGAATCACGTCGCCAAAGAAATCGTGACAACCGAGCTGGTGCCGGCCTTGCGCGTGCATTCGCGTGCCGTCCGGGAACGTGAATTCTGCGGCATAATGATCGAACAGTTGATCGGCTTCCTGGCGCACCTGTCGTCCACCCATGCCTTGGACTGATTCGGGCCAGTCGTTTTTCGCCCAACAGCAAACATCGATGTTGTGGATGAGCCAGTCCACGATGAAGCTGCCGTTGAGCCAGGTGAAATTGCTGTAGTTGGCAATCTGATGCGCCAGTTCGCTTTCGCCCGGTTTCCGCGCGACGAACCCCACCGGCCCGTGCATCCGATACGCCCAGCAGGTGATCACCTCGCCGATGGTGCCGTCGTGGATGCGTTGGATGGCCTCTTCCAGCGGGCGGTAATGCCGGCTCATCAAACCGGTGGCGACCTTGAGATTTTTTTGCGCGGCCAGTTCGCCGGCCTTCAACACCCGGCGAATTCCGGGCGCGTCCACGGCAAAGGATTTTTCCATGAACACATTCACGCCTTTCTCGACGGCATATTCGAAGTGAATGGGGCGAAAGGCCGGCGGTGTCGCAAGGATGACCAAGCCGCCTCGGCCGAGCGAATCGATGGCGTGCTTGAAGGCGTCAAAGCCGACGAACTGCCGCTCGGGCGGCACGAAGACTTGGGAGGTGAACCGCGGGCCGAGCGAGCTGAGGGCGTTGGCCACCTTGTGCGGGAAAACATCGGCCACGGCCCACAACTTCGTTGGTCCCGAAGTGGAGAGCGCGTTCAACGCGGCGCCGGACCCGCGTCCGCCGCAGCCGACGAGCGCGATCTTGATGGCGTTATCCTCGGCACAATAGCCGGCGCGCGGCGCGGCCAACGTGGCGGCGAAGGCTGCTCCGGCGACCGCTGTGCTTGAGGTTTTAAGAAACTCGCGGCGCGAAGTGAGTTGAGGCTGGTTCATGGCTTTGCCTTTCGGTGCGGGCCGACAGGCGTCCACGATCGCGTGGAGTGCGTCGTCGGCCGTTGCGACAACGTTACGAAGCGGGGCGTGCAAAAGTCTTGATATGAGTCAAGACTCTGAGGAATTGCGCGGGAGGGCGGTGGCGCTTCAGCGGGTTGGTGCGGCTGGCTCTCGACCCGCCGACCAGGCTACGGCGCGGCGCAAGAGTTCCGCGGTACCGGCCACCCGCAACGCCTTCACATCGTGCCCGAGCGGCGTGAAGAAAACACGGCCTTTGCCATAGCGATGCACGAAAGCCATTGGATGGTCGCGCTTCGTCAGTTTCGACTGCGCGGTAGCTAAGGTTTCGACGGCTTTGGCGCCCGTGAGGCAGGTGTAAAGCTCATCGTCGGTTTCGAACGAGCGATCCAGGCCGGCGGTGATGGGGTGGCTACCGTTTACAACTTCCACGCGGAACACGCCGCGTGGATCATGAGTGTTCGTGCCATCCCACACGCGGCCGAGAAGATTGGGATACTCATTCCAGTTGCTGAACGCGCCGCAGGCGAAGTGGATGCCCACCAGTCCGCCACCGCGATCCACAAAGGAACGGAGGTTTTCCTTCGCCTTGGCATCCGGCTCCGGCTTCTCCCAGTTCATGAAATGCAGGATGAGCACGTCGTAGCTCGCCAGATTTTTCGCGCCGAGTTGATACGGGTCCTTGAACACATCCACCTTGATGCGCGGGTCTTTGGCCAGTTCCTCTTGCAACACGGGTGTCGTCTCCCACCAGTGATGTCCCGGATAATCAATGCCCGTGATGATGAGCGCGCGAATGGTGTCCCCAGCCGATGCCGGGTACGCCAACGCCAGCAGCGCGATGCCGACAAACGCTGGCGACAATCGAAGTACTCGATCCAAGACTGAAGCCTGACGGGAGAAAGGAGTTTTCATTATCTGGTTCCGTTTTGGAATTTAACTTCAATCAGCGCACAACGGGACGCCGCGGTCTCCGCGACTGCGGTAATAAAGCATTCCAGTCACGTGGAAACATGGTTACTCCGGACGTTCCATTTCTTTGGACACCTGCCCGTTGACCACGGCGGGTGCCGGGTTCGAATTGAGAGGTGAGAAAGCCACCGCCTCGATCTCCACCAACAGTTCAGGCCGGCAAACGTCCGCCTGCAGGTAGATGGCCGGAATCCGCGGAAGGCGGCGTTCGCACACCTCGTGGCACTGTTCGTAGTCTTCCCTGCGCTTTACGTACACGCGCAACTTTGCGATGTCTTGCAAAGTCGCGCCCGCGCCGGGCAGGCCGTGGCGGGCGAAGTTTTCAGGCGCGATGAGCCGCTCGATGTTTTCAATGGTCTGCTCCGTCTGGCGGACGATGTCGCCGGGGTGGCAGGTCTGGGAATTGACGACGCTCGCGGTGCCGGACAAGAGTGTGGCAACGAAGTGGCCTTGGACCACCGCCATGGCGCGCGAGAACTTTGGACTGTGCGGCGAGTGTGTCGCGCGGTAATTGTAGGCTGGCGTTTGCAGTGGATTTTCGAGTGGCAGCAGAAAGACGTCGGGCCGCTGCGAATCCAGTGCCAGGCAACTCATCGTGATGGTGGTTCCGCTCGTGCCGATGCCGGTGCTGGCAGGGTAAATCGTCTCTGGTGCGCAAGCGGCGCGCGCTTTGATGCCGAATTGGATGTCGCGGTAAAAACCCGTCCGGGCGCGGTTCAATTCCTGGTAGCGCTGGCGGCCAGCTTGGCCGGAGTTGATGTGATTGACATAAAGCCACGTGCGCACCACTTGATCAAAGCCGACGCCGGCCTCGGCCAGGCGGGTTTGCATTCGATGGAAGGCGGACACCGATTCGGCGTAAGGGCCGTCCGAGCCGGCGTCACCGCGAATGCCGCCGCAGTGAATCCATCGAATCCCGTCCGACTCGACCGTGAGCAACTCCGGACCGAATCGTTGCACGGTCACGCCCGGTCCGCCCAGCGCCCACAGTTCCACGCCGAGCGCCGCGCCGCCGCACGGCGGTTGAACCACGAACGTCGTCACGGGCAGCGCTTCGCCAAAGCGGGCGCGCAGCAACTCCTGGCATTCCGCCTCGTCCGCGCCGTTCCCCAGAAAGACCATCATCGTGGTCGCCGTGAGCGGCGTCGGGTGGTGTTTGACGATGCACGCCACCTGCGCGAACAATTCTTTGGCCTGCTCGCGAAAACCACCTTGCACACGCGGCATAGCCATCACCGCCATCCGGGCCAGATGCCCAAGGTCAACCACCGCGTGGCGTTCGGGGCCAATCTTTAGTTCACAGGGCGTTCCGCAAGGCGCCGGGATGCTGCATGGAGTTGGGAGGCTCAACCGGCATTGGACCGCAGCGGGCAAACTCTGATGGACCGGTCGCCCCCTGGTCAAAGACTTGGGTTCGCGAATCGCGCCCGGCGGAGTTTCGATGGGCCTCGGTGCAGCCATTCTTCAGTATGACGCAGACCATCGGCGGGGAATCTTGACGCAGGTCAAGGAACCTTGGAGCTACCGGGCGTTTACTGGGACAGGTTTCGTTCGCAACGCTTATGCAAACCTGTTCCCGTCCATTGGCTGCGCGGCTCGCGCTTCTGCCGTGTCTGCTCATGTTGGCCTTGGTCATCTGGCCGGGCGAAACCCGTTGTGCAACGACGAATACAACGACGACTTCGGCAGCGGATTCCGCGGGCGTCAATCCCGACAGTCTCCTCGCCCGCTTTCTTGCCGGGCCAATGCGGTGCGTGGATGAAATTGTTTTTGCCGCCCGCGCATTGAATCAAACCGATGGCCATTGGTACGCGAACTTCGGCTACTACTCCTACGATCCGAATCGCAAAGCCTACGCCAACGGCACGAAGCTGTATCGTTTGAATCTCCGCACGCGCGAGCTGACGGCACTGCTCGTGGACGAGACCGGTGGCGTGCGCGACCCGCAGGTGAGTTACGACGGGAAGAGAATCCTGTTCAGCTACCGGCCCGGCGGCACCGAGCAGTATCACTTGTATGAGATGGACCTCGGCCAGGCTGAAGCAAATCCGAAATCCGAAATCCTAAATCCGAAATTGAAACAACTCACGAGCGGTCAGTTCGACGACATCGAGCCGACCTATCTTCCCGATGGCGGCATCATCTTTGTGAGCAGCCGCTGCAAACGCTGGGTGAATTGCTGGCTTACGCAAGTCGCCGTGCTGCATCGCTGTGACGCCGACGGCTCAAACCTCCGCGCGCTTTCCAGCAACAATGAGCACGACAACACACCCTGGCCGCTGCCGGATGGCCGCATCCTTTACACGCGCTGGGAATACGTTGACCGCAGCCAGGTTCACTTCCATCACCTCTGGGCCGCGAACCCCGACGGCACCGCGCAGACGGTCTGGTTCGGCAATCTGCATCCCGGCATCACGATGATTGACGCCAAGCCCATCCCCGGCAGCGACAAGATCGTGGCCAGCTTCAGTCCCGGTCACGGCCAGCGCGAACATGACGGCGTCATCACGGTCGTTGACCCCAAGGGCGGTCCGGACGCGAAAGAGCTTGCGAGAAAAATCAGCACTAGTTCGCGCTTCCGCGATCCGTGGGCATTTAACGAAGACTGCTTCCTCGCCGCCAGCCGCGACACGCTCGTTCTCATGGATGCCACCGGTCGCACAGAGGAACTCGTCAAACTCTCCGCCGCCGACCGCGCCGCCAAACTCGAATGTCACGAGCCGCGTCCACTCGCGCCGCGCCCGCGCGAACTTGTCATCCAGCCGCGCACCAAACCGGAGGATTCCACCGGCCGCATGCTGCTTGCCGACGTGCATCACGGCCGCAACATGACCGGCGTGAAGCCAGGCGAAATCAAAAAGCTTCTCGTACTCGAAACTCTTCCCATGCCCATTCACTACACCGGCGGCATGGAACCGATCAGCTACGGCGGCACGTTCACGCTCGAACGCATCCTCGGCACCGTGCCGGTGGCAGCGGACGGCTCGGCTTACTTTGAAGTGCCGGCGATGCGGAGCGTCTTCTTTGTTGCGCTGGACGAAAACGACATGGCGGTGAAACGGATGCAGAGTTTCACCAGCGTCCAGCCCGGCGAAATCCTGAGCTGCGTCGGCTGCCACGAACACCGGGCGCAAACGCCGAGCGCGGGTTTCCACGAAACCCTGGCCGTCCGCAAACCCGCCGCCCGCATCGAGCCCATCCGCGATGCGCCCCAGGTCTTTGACTTTCCGCGTGACGTGCAGCCCATCCTCGACGCCCTTTGCGCCGAATGCCACGGATACGAAAAAACTGCGCGCGGCGGCCCGCGCGCCGGACGCCTGATCCTGACCGGCGACCGCGGCCCGCTCTACAGCCATAGTTACTACATGCTCACCATCGCGCGCCTCTTTGCTGATGGACGCAATCAACCCAAAAGCAATTACGATCCGCGCGCCCTCGGCAGTTCCGCCAGCAAACTCCTCACGATGCTTGACGGCTCGCACTACGGTGTGCAAGCGACGCCGCATCAGAAAAAAATGCTGCGCTTGTGGATTGAATCCGCCGCCGCGTATCCCGGCACTTACGCCGCGCTCGGCTGCGGCATGATTGGCAATTATTCCGAGAACAACCAGATCAACACCGGCGCCGATTGGCCCGCCACGCAAGCCGCCACAGAGGTCATCCAGCAACGATGCGTGGGTTGTCACGATGAACCCAGCCGCCGTCTCCCGCTTAATCTCGCCGATGAACGTGGCGTTTCATTCTGGCAACCCAGCCTCGACGACCCGCGTCTGCTCACGAGCCGCCATATCGTGTTCAACCTCACGCGCCCGGAAAAATCCATCATGCTGCTCGCTCCGCTGGCGAAGGCCGCCGGCGGCTGGGGCGCTTGCCGCGATTTGAAATCAAATCAGCCCGCCGCTGTCTTCGCCGACCAGAACGACCCCGGCTATCGAGCTTTGCTCGCGCTCATCAACGCGGGAAAAGTTTACCTCGCCAAGGACACCCGCTTCGACATGCCCGGCTTCCAGCCCAGCGCCGATTGGGTGCGCGAGATGATACGCTACGGCGTGCTGCCTGAATCTATGAAGCCGGAGGAAGTGTCGGATGTTTACGCCGTTGAAGAAAAGTATTGGGAATCGCTATGGCATCGGCCCGTTTTCGCCTCCACGCATTCCCAAGCGCAGAATCAGTAACAGCAGCCGGAGAGGATGTTGCCTCGCGCTTCCGTGGAAGGGTGAGGTGGAATCCAAGCCGTCCTGCCTCCGCGGGTTGCAAACGCCACTACTGACCCTGCCGATGCCTTGGCAGATACAGGTGGTCAAACACATAATCCGCCACCTGTCGGCCTTGCGTGATGCCCTCGGTCTTGTCGAAGGCCCAATGGATGCCGAGGTAAATCCGGCTCTGGCCATTTTCTTCCTCAGCCTGGGAGAGCGATGAGAAGCTGCGCGGGAGCAGCGGTCGTACATTTCCATTGTTGTCTCGCGTGACGCCGTTGAATTCTTCCGACACGAACGTGAAGGCAATGTCGTCTGTTCCGTAGAAGCGGCGCAGCGTTTGAAAGACGGCGCCGCCAAATCCGGCATGGCCCGACGGATAAGCTGGGAAAGGCGGCGTGAAGTTTGGGCCTTGGAGATTGCTGGCGGGGGCGCCCAACGGTGAGAACGTCGGATCGCCAAGAGTGTCCGGGTTGCCATCGCCGGCACCCGTGGGGCCGGTGCCCGGGTCGGATTCGCGGATGCCGGTGATCGGGCGCCAGAAATCGTAGTAGTACTTCGACTCCCAGACGGCCAGGCCCGCTTCGGCCATTGCCACGTTGATCAAAGCCAGCAGCCGCGTAACTTCGACATCATCCGAGCCCATCTGGTCGGCGAGATGCAGCACCAGTTGATTATACAACCTCGGCGGCGCGCACAGGCTGGGCGTTCCGTCGTAGGCCCAGAAAATGCCGATGTAGGTTTGCTCCAAGGTGCGCTCGGTGGGTGTAACCACGCCGTCGCCGCCCAGCCGTTTCACTTCATGGTAAGCGGCCGTGTATTCCGGGCTGGTCAGGGCGGGCGGCGGTGGAATGCGAAACTGGCGGGACGATTGCATGACGAACGGAAGGCACTCGCCCCAGTGTCCGCCCAGAGCGAGGGGAATCAAGCTGATCGGATCCTGTCGCCAATGACCCGGCAGGTCGCTCGTGGGATGATCGATGCCAACGCGCGGTTCGGCGGTTTGCGAACCGTCGTTGGCGCGGAGGGCGAGAATCGCGGCGGCGGCGCGTTTGCCGAGGTTGATGCCATTCGCCCGGGCATTTTTATTTTTAACCTCTGCGAGGTCTTCCGCCAGTCGCGCGTCGAAGCTTGTCGCCTGGGAAGGGAACAATGACACCAGCGTATCATGCGCGGCTTGACTGATGGCGGCCTTCATCGAAAGTGGGCCGGAAGGCGCCCGGACGCCGGTATAGCTTTCGTACTCGCCAATCGCTGAATTCACCGTGTCGAACATCGCGATGTGAACAATCGCCATCGCCCGGCTCGCGCGGCAAGGTCCGAGTTGTTCGCCGAAGACGCGAAGCTCACCCGGCGCCACCGGAGTGTGATCGAGCCCGCTGGCATCGATCGCGATCTGGTTCCAACGACGGACCGCGTCGAGCCCTTTTCGCGGTCCATGTCTGGGACTGTTGACGAGGGGCGGAGCAGCTTGGTAGCGCGGCCCGAAGGCGGCACGAAGTCCGTCGGTTGCGACACTCGCGAAGGTAGAGAGGGCGAGAGCCAGGAATATAATTGAGAACGGTTTCATTGGGGTTTTTTTTTCGGGCCGGTGGTTGACGAACGACATTCACGGCGTGTGGCGATGGTTGAATTGTCGGCGAGGTTGGCATGGTTGGTCTGGAATTTCAAGACAAATAGCGTCTCTTTCATTCGTCAAACTTGACCGGCTGACAAGGAGTTGCTGGCGTCGGGGCTTGGCTGAGTGTCAGCAACATTCCTTTAACGATGTCCATCCAGCACCCTGACAACTCCGGCGTCGTGGAGTCAGGCTTCACGCGAATTGGACTGCTGCTGGTGGTGATGGTAATCCTCGCGATTCTGACGGCGTAGCTCCCGCCGCGCTTTCCAAAGCCAAGGCACGCGGCCAACGGACGGTATCCCGCGGCAAATCCTGGGAGTAATCTGCAATCGCGCGTCATTTACAGCCTAGATTACAGTGAAAAAATTCAAGCGTGCACCGCCGCCGCGCAGCTCATTTCGTAGGCCAAGCCCACGCGCTTGGTGACACGCTTTCCGAGCTTCAAGGAGGTTCAATCTTGCGCAGTAGATTCTGGCCACGTCATCCCGCGCGGTATAGGTTCAACCAACGCGATGACGCCGAGCCAACAACGCGCGATGATTGCTGCCGCGGATTGCGACGTCGCTTTCGACAATCTCACGAGGCAACTCTACGCCACGGACGCCTCGATTTATCAGATCGAGCCAAGGGGGGTCGCGTTCCCGCGCAGCGCCGAGCAAGCCAGCGCTGTGATTCACGCGGCAGCCGACGCTGGCCTCCCGATCACTCCGCGCGGTGCCGGGACGGGTCTGACGGGTGGTGCCATTGGCGACGGCTTGATCGTTGAATTCGCCCGGCACAACCGGCAGATCGCCGTGCTGAATCTGGAAAAGCGCACCGTGCGGGTGGGCGCCGGCGTGGTGCTCGACCAGCTCAACCAATTTCTCAAGCCGCACGGATTCTGTTTCGGGCCGGATGTGGCGACCAGTTCGCGCGCCACACTCGGCGGGATGATTGCCAACAACTCTTCCGGCGCTCACGTGCCGATCTATGGCACCACGGCGGACCACATCGAATCGCTAGAAATTGTCCTGGCGGATGGACGTATCAAAACCATCGGACCTCGCCGCGACGGGCTGAATCCGCAGCGTGAGTTGATCAACTGTTTGGTTCGTCAGCACGCCATGGAAATCAACCAGCGCATGCCACCGGGCTTGTTGAAACGCTGGCCGGGTTACGCTCTCGATCGCTGTCTGCGCGGGCCGGACAATCTCAACCACATCCTGTCCGGCAGTGAAGGCACACTCGCGGCCATCCTGTCGGCGGAATTGAAAATCGTTCCGCTGCCGCGCGACAAAGGTTTGGGTCTGATTTTTTTCGCCTCCGTTGCCGAGGCGATGCAGGCCACCGTGGAACTGCTCGACCTGAAACCCGCCGCGATTGAGCACATCGACCGGGTACTCTTAGACCAGACCAAAGGGCAACTCCAGTTTCAGGCCGCGCGCGACCTGCTCGAACTGGACGCCCGGCCGTGCGAATCGATTTTGATCGTGGAGTTCTATGACGACGTTGCGGATCGCTTGGAACTGCTCGCGAAACGACGCCTGGGTCTGCGCAAAACGATTTTGCGCGAAGCCGCTGAGATGAATCTGGTGTGGTCGTTGCGCAAGGCGGGACTTTCGTTGATCACCGGACGGAAGGGCGACGCCAAGCCCGTCACCGGCATCGAAGACACAGCCGTGAGACCGGCGCAGTTGCCGGCCTACGTCGCCGGTTTGGAATCGATCATGAAACCGCTCGGATTGAAGGTTTGCTATTACGGCCACGCCGCCGCCGGCCTCTTGCACGCTCGCCCTGTGCTCGACCTGCACAGTGCGACCGACTTGAAAAAATTTCGCCAGGTGTGCGACGAAGTTGCCGCGCTCGTACGCCAGTTCAAAGGCTCGCTCGCCGCCGAACACGGCGTCGGCATCGCCCGCACCGAGTTCATGCCCGCACAGCTCGGCGAAGAATTGTTGATGGTGATGCGCGAAATCAAGTCCTCGTTCGACCCGAAGAACCTTTTCAACCCCGGCAAGATCATCGCTGACGGTCGATTCAAAATTGACGCGCACTTGCGGCAGGGCGCGGACCACAAATTGAAATTGCCCTTCACTCCCTTGCTCGCGTTCGCCGCCAAGGACGGTTCATTCGTCCGCAATCTGGAGCAATGCAATGGCTGCGGCGGTTGTCGTAAGGACACGCCGACGATGTGCCCGACCTTCGTGGCGACCGGCGAGGAAATCATGTCCACGCGCGGACGCGCCAATGTCATTCGCGCGGTCTTGGAACGGCGCGGCATCGACGGCGGTGATCTGCTGCGCACGGCGGAATTGGAGGCCGCCCTGAGCAACTGTCTCGGCTGCAAAGCCTGCACGACCGAGTGCCCCTCGAAAGTGAACCTCGCCCTGCTCAAGGCGGAGTTGCTGCACGCGCGGCATCGGCGCGACGGCCTGCCGCTGCGTGAGCGGTTGCTGAGTTCGGTGGATGCGCTCGGCAAGCTTGGCTGCTGTGCACCGGGTCTGGTGAATGCCGCGCTCGATTGGCCGTGGCTGCGAGGATTCCTATCAAAGGCCCTCGACATTGCGGCGCGACGACCACTGCCGCATTACACGAACGAACGTTTCGACCACTGGTTTGCCCGGCGTCCAGTTGGACGGGCTTCTACTCGCGGAAGGGTCATTCTGTGGGACGATACGTTCGTGCGCTATCACGAGCCGCAGATCGGCAAAGCGGCCGTCGCGGTGCTGGAAGCGGCGGGATTTGAAGTCACGTTGTTACGGGAACGGCATTGTTGTGGCCGTCCCGCTTTCAGCCAAGGCAACCTGGATACAGCCGCGCGATTGGGACGACACAATCTGGATCTCCTGAATCACGATGGCGGTGAAGCGCCAATCGTTTTCCTTGAACCTTCCTGCTACTCGATGTTCGCGGAGGATTATCGCGAGTTGAATCTGTCCGGCATCAAGCACATCGTGAATCGTTGCTTCCTCTTCGAGCAGTTCATCGACGATTTGTTGAACCGTGAACCGGCGGCAATCCCGTTCAATCGACAGGCGGTCAGCATCGCGATCCACGCGCATTGTCATGCCAAGTCGTTGATGAACATTTCGTTCATGGCACGGCTGGCGCAACGGTTGCCCGGGCGAAAGGCGACGTTGTTGGACACCGGCTGCTGCGGCATGGCCGGCGCTTTCGGCGCGTTGGAATCCAAATACGAATTATCGCTCAAGGTGGCCGAGCCGCTGATCAAAAAGATCAAGCAACAACCTGAGGGAACAATCGTGGTCACTTCCGGCACCAGTTGCCGGCAGCAGATCGAGCATCTGACAAACGTTCGCCCGCGCCACATGGCCGAAATCATGGCGGAAGCGTTGACATTGGAAAATCGACCGGTGGCGGATGGTGTAACTCCGTTGGTGTGCTGAGAAGGAAGCTGACAAGACAAAGGAATCTTCTACACTCTGCCGCGTCAAGATGAGTGAAGCGTCATTATCGCCGGTTGTGCTCTTGTCGGCTTATTGCTTGCTGATTCTGCTGGCGTCGCTGGCGGGCGGCTGGATTCCGCTGTTTGTCCGGTTGACACACACGCGGTTGCAAGTGGCGACCAGCTTTGTCGCCGGTCTGATGCTGGGCGTCGGCGTGTTGCATCTGATGCCGCATGCGTGGCAGCAACTGCGCTCCATCGACCGCACCGCCTGGTGGTTGCTCGGTGGGTTTCTGTTGATGTTTTTCATCCAACGATTTTTTCATTTCCATCACCACGATGTCCCGGATGAATCGCCGGAAGGAAGCGCTGACGAACATCACCACGATGATCACGACCACGACCACCACCAGCACGAACGCACGCTGGCCGATCAATCAGCAAGTCAGTTGTCGTGGAGCGGTGCCGCGCTCGGATTGACGTTGCACACGTTGATCGACGGCATCGCGCTGGCCGCGAGTGTGGAAGCGGAGGCTCATGGTAGCGGAGGTGGACTGCTGGGGCTGGGCACGTTTCTCGTCATCATCCTCCACAAACCTTTTGATGCAATGGCCATCGGCACGCTGATGGCGGCGAGCGGCTGGTCGAGAGGTTCACGACATTTTGTGAACGGACTTTTCGCGCTGGCGATTCCCGCCGGAGTATTGCTGTTTCACTTCGGAGCGGGTCAATTTTCCGACGCCGGCCACATCTTTCTCGGCGCAGCCCTGGCTTTTGCGGCCGGCACATTTGTCTGCATCGCGACGAGTGATTTGTTGCCCGAACTGCAGTTCCACGCGCACGACCGCGTCAAGCTATCCTTCGCCCTGTTGGCGGGCCTGATTCTGGCCGCGGCCATCGGCAAATTCGAAACCACCGGCCACGAACATCATCATCCGCCCATCGTCTGGCCCGACCAATCCGTGCCGTGAATCCTGAGTGACTCAAACGGTTGCCCTACTTGAACCGGGTGATCTTGACACGATAATCAGTCGGCCCTTTTTCAAGATGTTCCCAACCGAACGCGCCGGGGAATTCGGCGGCGAATTGATAGTAAAGCGGGACGGGGTCGTGGTCATTCAACAGGATGAAATGGTCGCCCAACGGCAAGTCGCGCCACGTTTGCATGATCAGCTTGTGTTTGATGGAGCAGGGAATTGGGCGCACATCCATCACTTTGTCCGCGCCGATGTGCGGCTCTGTCTGCGTCGTCATTTAATTTCCTTTCGTTTGATTGCTCCGGCCGGTTTACCAGGCGATGCCAACACGAGCGCGGCCGTAATCGCTCATCATGGCGGGATTCCACGGCGGGTCCCAAATCAGTTCAACCTCCACTTCCTCCACGCCTTCGAGATTGAGCAAGGCGGTTTGCACGCCCCAACTGAGGCTCTCGTGCATCGGACAACCCGGCGTGGTGAGCGTCATCTTCACCGTCACCTTGCCGCCGGTCAGGTGGATGTCGTAAATCAAACCGAGATCGACGATGTTGCAATCCAGCTCGGGATCGAGGACCTGCTGCAAGGCTTCGCGAATCGTGGTTTCATTCACGTGGGTCGTTGTCATAGATTGCCTTTCAACGCTGGCCGCAACCCCAGCGGCTCGATTTTCGGTTGGAACAAATGCAGCAGGATTTTCCCCATGTTCATTGCAAACAACACGAGACTCGCCGCCAGCAACGAACAACTCCATTGCACTGCGCTTTCATTGCCCGAAACAATTGACACACTGGTTGCTGCCAATCCCACGACGAACATCCAGTAGCCCAACGCTTGCAACCGCGGCGAGTAGAGATCGGCCAACGATGGAATCTTGCTGCGGCCGATTTCCCGGCTGTAACGGGCATACCAGACCAGGAACGGAACAATTTTGTAGAGCATGCCGAGGATGGCGAACGTCACCACGCCGATCAACGCGAGGAAGCCATAAACATTTTCCAACTGCGTCGAGAAGCGGGTCATCGGCAGAGTCGGCCAGCAAAGAATGATTCCCAGCAGCGACAGCGGCAACAGCAGGCTGATGGCGGTCAGAAAATATTTCAGCCCCCAATCAAGATGCCGCCGTTTGCGCGCGCGCAACATGGCCCGCATCTCCACGCCGTAAAAGGCCAGTCCGGAAATGACGACGAACACGAACGCCAGTTTCCAGGGACTGCCAAACAAAATGGTCAAGAAAAGTCCCAGCAAGCCCACATTCAACAGTCCAATCGACCAGGCGGCGCGACGATGACTCTGCACTTCGCCCAGCGCAAACATCGGCACGAGTTTGTAGGAGACGGCCACCAGCATCATCACGAAAAATCCCAGGCCGCCGAGATGGGCGTGGGCGTGCATGAGCGAAATGGCATAGAACGGACTGATCTGCGGCCAGCATTTGGCGGACACCATGAACAGACCCGCGCACAGGGTCATCAACAGCCAGAACAACGCTGAAGCGATGCCAACAGCGACGACATTCCAGCGCGGGATGCGCGCCAAGGTCCGTCCCAGGTTGTACACAAACAGAATGACGCCGATCCCGAAGATCGAACCGAAGTGGCCGACCTGTTTCATGTTCCAGATCCAGAACATCCAGATCATCCCGGCGAACCCGATGACGTGCAGAACAAACTGCCAGCGCGCCAGCCGTTCACTGTGCAGTCTGGTTTCGAGCGCCACGGGCACGAGTTGATACATCGCGCCCATGACGATGGACGAAATCCAGCCGAGCGTGAACAGGTGCGTCACAGCGATGACATACTGGTTGTAATGATACGTCGCCAGAATGTCCGGCCGTAACACCAGCCACAGAATACCGCTAAACAACGAAAGCATCCCCGTCACCACGAATCGCAACGGCAAACTCACCGACGGCGCGAGGGCGCCAGCGACACCGACGGCTTTGGCTGCCGTGCCGATGGGTTTGGCCAATTTAGGAGCGGTGGATATGGGTAATGAAGCTTCCATCACTTTGTTCCTCCGTCGTCCCGATGAAGCCCCGTTCCTCTAATTGCGCGTAAAGGTGCATCGGACGACGATCCGTCCGTGCGCGCAACTCCGCCCCGGCGGGTAAATCACCCAGAGCCTCCAGGATGACGACGAGCGGCTGCGGCGGCTCCAATCCGCGCGCGTCAACTTCGATCATTTCGTTGCAGGCACAGGCACACCGGGGCGCGTCTTGACGTGATGGCGAGGGTTCTACCGCTTTTTCCGAAACCGGCGCGGCGGTTGAACTGCGCGAGAACAACACTTCCCAATCACCGCTGTTGCTGGGTTTGGCCTCGTGAGAAAAACCCTGTCGCGCCAACACACCGAACAACGGCACCGGCTCGAAGGGCGCGATCAGCAGGAGCTTTTCGCCGTCCTTCAACCGCGCCACCGTTTGCATGATTTTGGAAAACGGTTCGCGACCTTGCGCGATGTCTTCGCGCACATCCAGGCTCACAACGTTGTCATTCATCACGCGGCCAATCTAGCGGCGGACGTGCCCGAACGCTTTGATGCAAATCAAAGTTTATCACTGGTCAGTAAGATTCAACGCCCTGCCCCAAAGCACGCGAAGATTTGACGCGAGTCAAACCTTTCGGTGCTCGAATGTTTAGGCTGCGCCAAATTTTGTGAGAGCTTTGGTGGTGGAAACCTATAACTTTGAACCGGAGTTGAACTGATGACTGATCGAAATGTTGAATCACGGAAAGCCAGGCTGCGGCGGGAAATCAGGCTCGTTTTGATGGTCGCCACCATCGTCACAACAGCGTCCCTGCGCGCTGACTTTCAAGGTGCCACCCACTTGATGCCGTTCGACGAGGAGACGATCAATTACAATAAGACCAAAGCGGACGGTCCGGTGGCGCGCTTGCAGGAGCGCATCGACAAGGGCGAGGTGAAACTCAAACACGATGACACGTTTGGCTATCTCCTCGCGCTGTTGGAGGAATTGAAGGTGCCGGTGTCGTCGCAAATGCTCGTCTTCTCCAAAACCTCGTTTCAGCGGGAACGCATTTCTCCAAAAACACCGCGCGCGCTTTTCTTCAACGACGATGTTTACGTCGGCTTCATCCCCGGCGCGCCGCTGTTGGAAGTCTCCACCGCCGATCCGAAGTTGGGCGGCGTGTTCTACACCTTCACGCAAACGGCGACCGACAAGATGCGCTTTGTGCGGACGGACCAATGCCTCGAGTGTCACGCATCAGCCAAAACCATGGGCGTGCCCGGTCACCTGCTTCGTTCATTTCCGACGGATGAAGACGGCGTGGTGGACTTGAACAATGGCGTGTCGCTGGTGAATCATCGCACGCTGCTCGAGGAGCGTTGGGGCGGCTGGTACGTCACCGGCACCCACGGCAAGCAAACCCATCGCGGCAACTTGATCGGGCCGGCGGCATTCGCGCGACAGGAGAAAGAGCCGAATTACCTGGGCAACCTGACGGACCTGAGCCGGTTCTTCCCGGTTTCCAATTATCCCAGACCGCAAAGCGACATCGTGGCCTTGATGGTTTTGGAACACCAGACGCACATGCACAATTTCATCACGCGTTTGAATTATGAATCCACGCTGGCATTGCAGCAGTATGGTCACATCAATTATCTGAAGAACATTGTCGATGCATTCCTGAAATATCTACTCTTCACCGAGGAGGCGCCGTTGAACAATCCGGTCAAAGGCAATCCAGAATTTGCAATGGCATTTGAGAACCGGGGGCCGCGCGACAAGCAAGGCCGTTCACTGCGCGAGTTTGATCTGCAAACCCGCCTCTTCAAATATCCCTGCAGCTACTTGATCTACTCAGACGCTTTCGCGCACCTGCCCGGGCCGATGAAAACGCACCTTTATCAGCGTCTCTGGGACATTCTTACGAACAAGGATTCCGGTCCGGCCTTTCAAAAGATTTCTGCCGACACCAAACGCGCGATCCTGGAAATCCTGAGAGAAACAAAACCTGATCTGCCGGATTACTGGAGAGAAGGAAGTCGCACGAAAAGCTGAAAGGTTGGAGAACTTTTTTGGGGTACCGCGCCACTCGCTCGATCAGAGTCAAGTTGCGAATGGTTGGAACGCTCGCCCTTTCCATGAACCTCGTAGCAGCGGACGTGAGTCCGCTCCATCTGAATTCGATGAAAGTCAGCGCCGACTCACGTCGGCTGCTCCGGCCAGCCCCGACTCGGAGTCGGGGTTCGGGTTCAAAGCGCGAAAATCCTTTTCGGCGAATTCTCACCCCGGCCCGCTTCCCCGGGGAGAGAACTCCCCAAAATAAAGTTCCGCGCCTTGAACCCTGCCCCCCTCAGCCCCGCCAAAGGCTGGAATGGCGAGGGCGGTTGGGAATCAATCCGCAACACCAGCACTGACAAAACGTGCCTTTACATCCGCCAGCTCAACCGCAATAGTAGCTGCGTATGATGGCTGTGATCGATTCAAATCTCTGGGGCTTCTTCGCCATGCCGGTGGGAGTCGCGCTTTGCTTTGGACCCGGACTTTACGTCTGGTTGAAGGCCGAAGTGGGAACGCCAGGGCCGGACAAGCCTCACGACAAACCGTAGGTGCGGCGCGGTTTTGAATCATTTCAAAATTAGTTGGAGCGACCCGGCGAGCCGCGCGTTGCTTTCTGGCGTTTTCAGGCTCGACAGGCCTTACTCACGGGGTTAGCGTCCGCCTGAATCTCCAACAAAAGACGCAACATGCATACGAACGAATTCATTTTCCCCCATCGCCTGACCCGGCGCGATTTCCTCAAGATGAGCGGCGTCGTAACCGCCGGCCTGACGATGCCAAGTCTCGCACAAGCAGCCGAAAAGAAAACCCACGTCCGCATCGGCAACGGTCATCACACCTACACCCTCGACGATGACTGGGGCAAACTGCCCGAAGGGATGAAGTATGGTTTCGGTTGCGGAGTTATCGTTGACTCCAAAGACCGCATCTATGTGACTTCGCGATCCACGAGCCCTTGTGTCGCGATCTTTGACCGCCACGGCAAGTTGCTCGAAACCTGGAGCGACAACTTTGCCGAGAACGTCGGCTTCACGACGGCGCAAGTGAAGGACACGGCGCATTGCCTCTACCTGAGCAAAGAGGGTCGGAACGAGTTCATCTACTGGACGGAAAACGCCAGCACCAACAAGGAAGGGCCGAAGCTCGGCAAGCGCGTCTATAAGACCGACCTCAAGGGCAAAGTCCTTTACGAAATCGGGAACGTCAGCAAGGAAGGCAGCACGTCGCAGAAGTTCGACTGGACCAATCCGACCGACGTGGCCGTTGCCACGAATGGCGACATCTACGTGGTGGACGGTTATGGCAGCCAGCGCGTGAGCCGCTTTGACAAGAATTTCAAACACATCAGAACGATTGGCGAGAAGACGGAGAAGTCAGCGGTCGGCAAGAACGCGCCACACGGCACGTTCAACACTTGCCACGGCGTATGGGTCAACACCCTCAAGAAAAGCGGGCCGGAGATTTACATTGCCGACCGGCATAACGACCGGCTCGAAGTCTTTGACCTCGAGCTCAACTACAAGCGCACACTGGCCGACGACGTGCGCAACCCGTGTTGCTTCTACCAGCACAAAGACCATCTCTACATTCCCGACCTCGCCAGCCAGGTCACGATCCTCGATGCGGACGACAAACTCGTCGCGCACCTCGGCGACGGCAAAGGTGCCGCCGACAACAAGACCAACCCCGCGCTCTTCGCCGCGCCGCACGCGATGTGCGTGGATTCACACGGAGATTTCTACGTCGTCGAATGGGTGGATTTTGGTCGGCCAAGAAAATTCAAGCACACGCCGCAGGCCGCTTGATCATTGCCGTTCCGAGGTGGGCAACGTAAAATCGCCAAGACGTGGGAAAAACGGGAAGGCTCTTGGTGTCTCAGTGCGGCCCGCTCACGCGTTTGGAATACAAACGAGGATGGCGTCATTTGCCACTTGAGAACGGAACGCGGAAAAGTTAAGTTGCCAACGTGAGAACACTAAACGCGCATTTAGACGGCAGGTTCATCGTGCTGGACGAACCGGTCTGCTTGCGCACCAACGCTTGGGCAAGTAATGTGACGACATGACAGCGGTTGAAATCATCGAAGAAATAAAACGACTGCCGCAGGATGAACAGAGCCGGGTCATCGAGTTCGCCCGTCACGCCGGGGAAAACCGCCAACTCAGCCCGGAGGAATTGGGCCGCCTCGCCAAGCGAATGGTCGAGGCAAAAGACCCCGCTGAGGCGGACCGGCTGCAAGAGACGATTGAACGGGGTTTCTACGGCGGCCAGTCTCATGCCTAAAGTCCGCCGCGTAAAGCTGCCTCAAGCGTTGCTCACTCACCTTCTGACGCGAATGCGTCAACGGAACATTTCGCACGAACAAATCATCTCGCTCGCTCGTTGGCTCGACAGCGAGCCGGATGTTCCTGAAGGCAAATGGTTCCGGAGATTCCCCGACTTCGTCGTGTGCGGCGAAGGCGAGTTCATCAAAACCTTCCTGCTGGCCGGTCAAGCGCCGGACGGGCGCGAAGTCCGGTAATTGCGCATCTGCTTTTGCTTTAACGATGCGGCGGTCTGTGCCGGAGATGACTCGATATTTCCCCAAGCCTTCGTGCCTGACCTCGTACGCGCAGCCTGATGACATAGCTCGTTCTGAAATGTTGATCGGACGATTTTTTTAAAAACTCAACTGAAGCAAGGGTTTTGTCGGTCGCACGGCGACTACGGCGCGTTTTCCCGAACAGGATTCAATCAGGAAACCAAGAAGGCAGGAGAAAGAATTCATTCATGGTTTCTTGAATTACTAATTTGATTTGAATCTGACGCGCAGCATTTCCAGATCAGCGTGGGCCTTGCGGACGGCCACTATGCAACCTGGCAACCATCGTCCGCGCGTCAACACTACCGCAACTCTTCAATCGTGATGTCCTTATACCACGCTTCGGTCTTGCCGCCACCGTGGACCTGGAAACCAATGCGGCCATATTGCGGAATGGAATCTTCCGGCTCGGTGTAATCGACCGTTTGCAGGCCGTTGATGAACGCCCGAATCCGTTTGCCTTCACAGCGGATCACGTATTCGTTCCAGTCGTTCCGCTTCAAAACCTTGTTCAACTCGTTGATGTCGGACTTGGCGACGACCCTGTTGCGGCGCGATTCGTCGTAGATGCAACCCCACCATTCCGGATCGCCGATGTCCACCTGGTAACCACTCATCTCATTCGGTGGATTGGTGGTGCGCACGCTGCGTATCTGCACGCCGCCGTTGATGAAGCCTTCGCTGCCGGTCAACTTGAAATGCAGCCGCAATACAAAATTCGTGTAGCTGCGCGTCGTGGCGATGAACTCGTTGCGCGGAACAGTCGTCTTGAGCGAGCCGCCCACGAGCGCGCCGTCCTCGATGCGCCAGGTGCGGTTCGTGTCGCCGTCCCAGCCGTTGAAGGATTTGCCGTCGAAGATTTTCACCGGCCCACCGTGCAGAAGTGTAGAACAGGACAAGGTTAAGAGCGCGAGAACGAGAGTTGTTACGTAATTCTTCATAAGCTGAGTGCCGGTGTTTGCTTCGACCTATATCGAGAGGTCGCAAAGCTGTCGAGTCTGGACTGATTCAACCCACTACTTCAACGATGGCTTCAGTGGCGCTATGGCCGATGATTCTGACCTTCTGACCCTTGGCAATCATGTCGCCTTGCGAAATCACGTCGATGACGTCGTCGCCAAACTGCGCCTTGCCGCCGGGACGCAGCGCCGATATCGCCGTGCCGACCTGCCCGATGCGCGAGGCCTGCTTCTGTTCCTGCTGCGTGACCGAGCTTACGCCACTGGCCGATTGAGAAACCAACAGCCGATAGACGGGCGTCTTCGGCAAAACCCGACTCAGCAAAAATACGGCGACCAGCGAACCCACCAAAGCTATGAACAAGTCTTGAAGCGGCAATTTCAACTGCGGCAACGTCGGCACGCTGGGCATGCCGGGATAAACATCGACCATCGCCATGACCAATGCCACGAGCATCAACATCGCGCCCAGCAAGCCGGGAAGGATGGTGCCCGGATGAACGAACAGTTCGAGGCCCACCAATATCAGCCCCAACACAAACACCGCGATCCATTCAAACCCGGAAAGACCCGCGATATATCCGCCAAAAAAATAAATCGCGAACGCGGCAATGCCAACGACGCCGGGCAACCCGAATCCCGGCGTTTTGAACTCGATGTAAATGCCGGCGATGCCGATGATGAGCAGCAACGGGCTGATGGCGTTGATCCAAAAGCCCAATGTCTCGACGCCAGTGGGTTTGATCTCGACCCGCTTGGCATCGGCGAACCCGAGTTTGTCAAGGAGTGCATCCATCGAATCAACCGTGCCGGCCGAGAGCAGCGGTTTGCCGTCATATTCCTTTTCCGCCTCGACGTTGGTCAGCGTCAGAATCTGCCCTTCCTTGACGATGACTTCGCCGTCGATGGTCAACCCCCGGGACTTGTCAATCATTGCCTGAATCACCGCTTTGTTGTGGCCGTTTTTTTCCGCGCTGGCTCGCACCAATGCACTGACCGCCGAGGTCATTTTCACTTCGTAAGTTTCCGGCGTTTTTTCCACTCCGCCGCCACCAGGTGAGAGAATGATCGGCGCGGCAGCACCAATCACACTCCCGGGCGTCATGAAAATTTTTTGGGTGGCCACGGAAATAAACGCGCCTGCGGAAAAGGCCTTGGCGTTCACAAACGTGGCTGTCTGGCCTTTGAACTGGTTGAGAATCTGGATGATTTCCTCCGTCGTGTCCACGCGTCCGCCGTTCGTCTCCATATCCAAGATGAGCAGGTCCGCCTTGGCCGCCATCGCTTCCTTCACGCCGCGACGAACCAGATAAACCAACGGCGGCATGATGTCTTCGCGAATAGGCAGGATGAACACTTTTTTGGTGGACGTCTCCTTTTTGGAAGACACCTCCAGTGCCGGCGAATTATTTTGCCCGGCCACACCGGCCAAAAAACCGAGGAACAGCGCCAAGCTGAGTTTCATACCGCAACCGTATCCCATTCGATTGCGCCTAGCAAGAGAAGTGAAGCGCTGAAATGCGCTTTCAACGTATGGCCAACTGCATTGGGCCAGGAGTGCGGACAGCCTTGCCCGCGAGTTTCAGTGGTGTCTCCAAGTTCTCGCGGACAAGGCTGTCCGCGCTCGGTGCCGAGCTTCCGGTTTGCATTCATTTCTTTTTTCGTTAACTTCGCTTCATGCAAAATGAGTTCTCCGTCTCAGCCCATTGGCAGGATGGATTTGATGAAGCTGGCCTCCAGGCATGGGCGGAAAAGTTGCGTAGCCAACTGCGCGCTCCGGCTGTTTCGCTGGGACTGGTGTTCATGACGCCGAAGTTTTTCCCGCACGCCGGCCAGGTGTTGGAAATCCTCCGGGTTCACGCGCAAATCCCTTTGCTGGCCGGCTGTTCGAGCGGCAGCCTCATCGTCAACGCACAGGAGGTGGAAGAGGACGCCGGTTTGGTGCTGGCGCTTTATGCGCTGCCCGGCGCTGAACTGCGCGGGCTTCATTTCACTCAGGAACAAGTCGAGGAAGCCAACGGCCCCGGCTATTGGCATCTGGAAACCGGTCTGAATTCCGAGCAGACCAACGGCTGGCTCGTCTTTGCTGACCCATTTCATCTGGACAGCGAATCGTGGCTGCGCGGTTGGAACGAGGCCTACGCGCCGCTGCCGGTGTTGGGCGGTCTGGCCAGCGGTGATCACCACGCGCAAACAACCCAGATCTATTTGAACGGCGACGTGTTTGAGGAAGGCGGCGTGGCCATTTCAGTTGGCGGCGAGGTGCAACTGGCCGGCGTCATTTCGCAGGGTTGCACCCCCATCGGCGAAACCTGGACGATCACCAAAGTGGAACAAAATCTCATCCATGAAATTGCCAACCGCCCGGCCTACGAACTCCTGGCTGAAACCTTCAATCGGCTTCCGGTCGAAGACCAAAAAAATTCCCGGGGCAACCTGTTCGTCGGCCTCGTCGTCAACGAATACCTCGAAGACTTTCACCGCGGTGATTTCCTGGTCCGCAATCTCATCGGCGCTGATCCGAAATCTGGCATCATCGCCGTGGGCGCGCTGCCGCGCCAGGGACAGACGATCCAGTTCCAGCGACGCGACGCCCGCGCGGCCACGGAAGACATGACGGCTTTGCTGACGGGCGCTAGAAAACAGTTGGCCGGCGCAACGATCCTTGGGGGTTGCCTGTGCAGTTGCAACGGGCGCGGGCATCATCTGTTCGGCCAGCCAAGCCACGACGCGCGGATGGTTCAACAACATTTCGGCCCGCTGGGTCTGGCAGGATTTTTCTGCAACGGTGAAATCGGGCCGGTCGGTGAACGGAATTTTCTTCATGGCTACACGGCTTCGCTGGCCTTGTTTGTGAAGAAGCGGTAGCCACGGGGAAGTTTTCCGCCTTTACAAATCGAACTCAACGCAACAAGTTAATTCTGCTGCCTGAGAAACAAACCGGGCGGCGCTCAAACCTCAACCTGCAGTCGCCTATGAAAAAATTAATCATCAAAATTGCGGTCGTTGTTGTTGCCCTGGTTGTGCTGGCCGTGGCCGTCTCCATTTTTTATCTCGGCTCGATCGTCAAGAAAGGTGTGGAAACCGTCGGTCCCACCATCACCAAGACGGACACGAAAGTAAAAACCGTGACGGTCTCGTTGCTCTCCGGTCATGCCAAATTCTTCGGCCTGGTCGTCGGCAATCCGGAAGGATACAAATCCGAATACGCCATGAAAATGGGGTCGGTCGGCGCGACGGTTCGACCCTCGTCGGTCTTCTCGGACAAGATCGTCGTGAAGTCCATCAATATCGAGGGGCCGGAGATCACCTTTGAAGGGGGTTTGCGAGGCAGCAATTTGAAAAAACTTTTAGACAACGTCGAAGCGGCCAGCGGCGGTGACAAGAGCGCGACCAAAAGCACGCCGGACACCGGCACGAAAAAAGCCGGGAAGAAACTTCAAGTGGACGAGTTTGTTCTCACCGGCGGGAAGATTCATCTCAGCCTGACTGATCTGGGCGGCAAATCGGTCACGGTGCCGCTGCCGGATATGCATCTCACGGATTTGGGTAAAGATCCCAACGGAATTACGGCGGCGGAATTGACCAAGAAAGTTCTCACCCCCATCCTGGAAAACGCCATCAACGCCGCCGGGAGCGCCATTACCGACATTGGCAAAGGCGCCACCGAAGCGGTTGAAGAAATACGAAAGAATCCGACTGATGCCGCAGGCAAAGCTGCGAAGGGAGTGACCGACCTCTTCAAGAAAAAGCCGTAGGCACGGCTGAATCAGGCCGAGGTGTGAGGGCGTGATGGGAACCGGCGGGCTTTCTTCGGCGCACGGGATTGAGCCCACCTGACCTCGTGAATGAGGAAATGCATCGACACGCGACGAAACCGGTGCGTTCCGGCGGTGAAGCCGCGTGAAGGCCGCGCGCCTGACCGGCAATTCCAATTGCAACGAACATGGATGTTCCACTTGATTTTGCGCTAGGAATAGACTTTCGTCTAGGAAGCCGAACCCGATAAAAGTATGAAATGCATTTGTCTGTCGATCCTCCTCGTTTTCACAACGTGGTCTGCCAACGCCGTGACCCGCAGTTGGACCAACACCGCAGGCGGCAATTGGTTTGTCTCCGCCAACTGGACGCCCAATGGCGTGCCCAGTGGCACCGACGTTGCCAACATCACCAACAACGGCACCTACACCGTCACGATTGCGACCGGCACTGTTGCCGTGGTCTCGTACAACGTTGGCGGGGCGAGTGGAACACAGACGCTGGCTTTGCAGACCGCCAATTCGCTCACGGCCGCTGGCACTGTTGGAGCAAACGGCATTCTCGACATGAGTAGCGGTTCCTTGCTCGGCAGTTTGGTCATTCTTCCCGGCGGGCAGTTGGTGTTCAACACGCCGGGCAACAAGTTTTTGGACACCCTGAGCCTGATCAACCAGGGGACGGTCACCTGGAACGACGGGCAGTTGCTCAATGGCGGCCAGCCCGCCACCGTGGTGAGCAACGGCGGCCAGTGGTTGATGACCGGTGACAATTCTTTCAACGGCTACTCGGCACAGACCAATTCGCCGGTCTGGATCAACACCGGTCTGGTGCGCAAGAGCGCCGGCGCGGGCTTCTCCCAGCTCAACAACTTCAATGTGGCCTTCAACCCCGGCGGCGTGGTGGACGTGCAGAGCGGCACGTTGCGCTTCGGGGGCGGCACCAACAACACCCTGGGCGGCAGCTTCACCGCCTCGGCGGGGGCCACCCTGGATTTGAACAGCGGCACCTACTACGACGCCGGAGGCGTGGCGTCCGGAGCGGGCTTCAACCGGTTCAACGGCACGACACTCAACCTGCGGACCAACATCATCCCCGGACTCCTGCACAGTGGCGGCACCGTGGTGCTGGGCCCGAGTTTCCAGAACGCCGGCGTCATCACCAACCTGACACTGGACGGCGCGACGCTGGTCGGGTCCAATCGGGTGAGCGGAACGTTCGTGGTCAACTCGGGTTACCTCGTGAACCAGTTGACCGTTCTTGCGGGCGGGGAGCTGCTGCTCAACACGCCGGGCAACAAGTTTCTGGACACGCTGACCCTGATCAATCAGGGGACGGTGACGTGGAACGACGGGCAGTTGCTCAATGGCGGCCAGCCCGCCACCGTGGTGAGCAACGGCGGCCAGTGGTTGATGACCGGTGACAATTCTTTCAACGGCTACTCGGCACAGACCAA